>JALYGK010000155.1 GCA_030777105.1 Actinomycetota bacterium
CGCCACGTCGCTCCCACCAAGCGTCTGGCGGATGTAGCCGATGCCGACGGCGAAAAGCACGCCCCCACCGAACATCGAAACGACCAGCCCGTACGCCAACGACCTAAGCGTCGGTTCGCTGATCACATAGCGAAACCCCTCGATAACGTCTCGGAACAGCTCGACGCGTTGTGGCTCACGCCGCCGGTCGAGGCGGATGGTGGCAATCATTGCCGCTGAGAAGAGAAACGTCGCCGAGTCGAAGAAGAACGCGAAGGCGGTGGGGTTGTCTCTTAACGCGGTCGCAAACGGCATCCACTCCGGAAGGTTCGACCCGAGCAAGCGAAGCGCCCCGAACAGCGCCGCCGAGATGGGAATGGCGCCATACGAGGACGCCAGGATCAGTCCGTTCGCTTCCTCGCGCGAGCCTTCCGGTACCAAATCGGGAATGCTCGAATCTCGAGCAGGAAGGAAGAACAACGAAATGCATTCGTGTACGAAGGCGATGACGTAGAGAAGCCCGATGTTGACGAACGGCACGACCGCAATGAGCGCCGCGCGGCTGAGATCGGAGGCGACCATGACCGAGCGGCGTGACCACCGGTCCGCCACGACGCCCCCGACCGGCGCGGCGAAGATCGGCGGGACCAGGCGGAGAACGAGCACCAGGCCAACGGCGGTTTGGTTCCCGCCGGTCAACGCGAACGCTGCGGCGATGAACGCAAGCGTCGCTACCCAGGAACCGAGCGAGGAGACGGCCTGACCGATCAGGAGCCTGCGAAAGCCACTGGAACGAAGGGCCGCTCGGAATCCGCTGACGGCTCCTGCATGCTGGTTGGAGGAACCCTCGACCGTGCGGCGGGAGACGGCCATGGAAGTACTGTACGGCCGTGGTTGCGGTCGTTACCGATAGCGCCTCGAACATACCAACGAACTTGGCGGCCGGCCTCGACATCGCCGTCGTTCCGCTGTACGTCAGGATCGGAGACGCGGTGTACCGCGACGGCGTCGACCTGCAGCCAGGCGAGCTCTACCGGCGGCTCGCGGAGGGCGGCGAGAACGCGTCGACGTCTGCCTCGTCGCCCGGCGACTTCCTGGAAGCGTTCGTTGGAACCGGTCAGTCGGAAATCGTGTGCGTCACGGTGGCGGATGGGATGAGCTCGAACCACCAGCACGCTCGGCTGGCTGCCGGACAGTTCTCCGGCCGCGTCGACGTCGTCGACTCGAAGAGCGCCTCGATGGGCGAAGGGTTCGTCGCCCTGGAGGCCACTCGACGCGCGGCTGAAAACGGTTCGATGGAAGAGGTCGTCCGGCGCGCACTCGAGGTTGCACGCAACGTGACCTTCGTCGCGACCGTGGATACGTTCGAGTACCTGAAGCGGTCAGGCCGCGTGACGAAGCTCCAGGCCTACGCGGCGACCATGCTCGAGATCAAGCCCGTGTTCGCGTTTCGAGACGGGAATGCCATCCCGGTGGCACGCGGCCGCACGCGCCGTCGCGCGCTCCAGCGGATCGTCGACGAGGCGCTGAGGGAGATCGGCGACCGTCATGCCCACTTGGCGGCGGTCCATGCAGCCGCCGAAGAGGACGCTCAGAGTGTCCTGGAGCAGATTCAGGCCCGGGCAGATGTGATCGACAGCCTCGTAACGGAGGTCACACCGGTCGTCGGCGCACATACCGGGCCAGGGCTTGTGGGCGCCGCCGTCTTCTGCGACTGACAAAAATCGCAGCTAGCCGTCCGCTCGGGATGCGGGGTAAAGGCCGCTCACTCTTCATCCGTGTGCGTGAGGTTCGGAATGGTGTGACGTTGCCGCCACGACCGCTTCGACCGTGAAGTCGACGGTTCTGATCGCACCGTCGTGGAGGAATTGAAGGAATAGCCGATACGTTCCAGCCCCGCCTGCGTGCATCATGAAGGCAATCGCTCCATGTGGACTCTCTTCAAGCGGATGCACGTGGAGGTACTCGAGGTCTCCAGCGCGCAAGGCGACCAGATGCCCTCCCGCTCCGAGATAAGGCTCTGGAGTGACAGGTACTCCCTCCTTGGCGATGTGGAACTGAAGTTCAGAGGCTCCATTCGCGCGGACTTGACCCTGCATCGTGACGCTGTAGCCGTCGGCTTCGGACTGATTCGAGACACGAGGAAGCGGCTGCGGCTCCCATTCGCCTTCCACCTTCAAGGGGATTCTCAGCGTCATGGCAGGTGCATCGTCTGGAGCGACGTCCGCGAATGCGGTGTAGGACCCGGGCGAGGCAAACGAGAGATCGACAGTCCACATTCCATCGTCGCGACGGGTGGGATGCAGGTGCGAGAAGGTCGACAGATCGTCCCGCACGATGATCAGGTGAAGCTCACGCTCATGCTGGATCCGATACGAACGTGGCCTGCCATTCGGCCCGACGATGTCGAAGGTCCAGGCGATGGTTTGACCCGGTCCAAACGACGTTACGTCGGCGCGCAGCGAGTAACCCGTTGCCGTGTGGTGTTGATCCACGTCGAGTCAGCTTATCGACGAGTACTGTGGCGTGACTGACGAGAGACGGCGGCTCAGCGAAGCTAGTCTGGGGGCATGATCGGACGTGGCCTCGTTTGGACGGCCGGTGGCTATCTGTTCGGAACGTTGCCGTTCGCGCTGATCATCGCAAGGGCGAAGCGCGCGACGGCGCTGGTCGCCACCTCTCGACGCACTGCCGGCGAAACTGATCCGCACATGCTCATCTGGAAGCAGCTCGGCCTCACGTGGGCCATCGTTGCCGGCACCCTCGACTTTCTCAAGGCCTTTCTCTACATCCTCGCGGCACGCCATTGGGGGCGGCTGGACGCCACATGGCTGGCTGCGACCGGCGCCGCCGCCGTCCTCGGACACACCTTTCCGTTCTACGCGAGGGAGATGGCGGGCCGCGGGTTGGCCGCAGCGTCTGGGGTCACGCTGGTGCTCCTGCCCATCCCCATGGTCATCGCCGGCCTCATCATCCTGGTAGGCGGCGCGACCCGAACCACCGGTCTGTCGACGACGATCGGCTTTGCCTCCATTCCGATCATCGCCGCCTTTCAGGCGCAACCAGGCGCGCTCGTCCTGATGTCGGCCGCAATCCTCGCGCTCCTGATGATCAGACGGATCGAAGGAGTGGGAGCCGTGATCCAAAGCGGCGTCCCGCCAGCGAAGGCAATTTGGGACCGTTGCGTGTTCGACTCAAGCGGCTCCCGAGGGTAGGTACATAGCGATGACCGTGATCGTTCAGAAGTACGGCGGGACGTCAGTTGCCGACGTCGAACGCATCAGGGCGGTGGCGCAGCGCGTGGTGGACGCCAAACGGGGCGGCCATGACGTGGTCGTCGTCGTTTCCGCGATGGGCGAGAGCACCGACCACCTCATGGAGATGGCCCACGAGCTGACCCCCATGCCGAATCCCCGGGAGCTCGACCTCCTGCTCACGGCGGGGGAACGAATCGCCATGTCCCTGCTGGCGATGGCCATCAACGCCGGCGGCTTTCCCGCCGCCTCCTACACCGGTTCGCAGGCCGGGATCATCACGGACACCGCGCACGGCAAGGCGAAGATCATCGACATCCGCCCAGGCCGCATTCGCGAGGCCCTGGACAAGGGGAGCATCGTCATCGTGGCCGGCTTCCAGGGCGTTTCGACCGCGTATGACGTCACCACCCTCGGGCGCGGGGGATCGGACACCACGGCGATCGCGCTCGCCGCGGCCCTGGACGCCGAATTCTGCGAGATCTACACCGACGTTCCGGGCGTCTTCACGGCCGATCCGCGGATCGTCCCGAACGCGCGCAAACTTCACGCAGTCTCGTACGAGGAAATGCTCGAGCTTGCCGCCTCAGGGGCGAAGGTTCTGCAACTCCGGGCCGTCGAGTACGCTCGAACGCGCGGTGTGAAGGTCCACGTTCGATCGTCGTTCACCGGTGAGGATGGGACGTGGGTCACCGAGGAGGACGTTCGTATGGAACAGGCCATCATCTCGGGAGTGGCGGCGGACAGCTCGGAGGCCAAGGTA
Source organism: Actinomycetota bacterium (assembly GCA_030777105.1). Classification (GTDB taxonomy): domain Bacteria; phylum Actinomycetota; class UBA4738; order UBA4738; family UBA4738; genus JALYGK01. Next base: position 3,997 of record JALYGK010000155.1, read on the forward strand.
ACCATCGAGGACGCACCGGACCGGCCCGGGGTCGTCGCCACGATCTTTCGCGCCGTGGCAGAAGAAGGGCCGGGGATCGACATGGTCGTTCAGAACGTCGGGCGAGATGGCCGAACCGACGTGTCGTTTCTGGTTTCGAAGTCAGAGCTGCCGCGGGTCTCCGCCGTGCTCGACCGGGTCACCAAGGAGATCGGAGCCTCTCAGTTCACCACCGATGACGGCGTCGCGAAAATCTCGCTGATCGGCGCGGGTATCAAGAGTCATCCCTCCGTGGTCGCCGAGATGTTCGATGCGATGGGGGAACAGGGAATCAACATCGAGATGATCTCGACGTCCTCGATTCGGATCTCATGCATCATCCGCGAGGCGGATGCGGAGCGCGCGGTCCGCGCCATTCACGACCGGTTCTCGATCGCGGATGAGGCCGCAGCCAGAGAGGAGCACGCGGTCTAGGTACGGACGCGTTATGAGGTGGGCACCTCGTTGATGTAGACCTCGAACCGCTCCACGCCCGCGATCTGCTCCTGGGTCTCGTCGGCGGCCTGCTCCCGGAGCCGGTTGGCGGCCTCCTCGCTCGCACCCATCGCCTCTTCGCTCTCCCAGAACGTGAGGGATACGGACTTGCCCGTGGACCGGTCTCCGAGGGTCAGGACCCCCTTGTACCCGTCCATCT
>JALYGK010000156.1 GCA_030777105.1 Actinomycetota bacterium
ACCATGCCCTGCGAATAGATCCTGCCGAAGATCGTGGAGTTGGAAGACAGCGTCACGTTTCCATTCGTGTAGACATCCGCGTCGTTGTGTTGGGCGCCCCCAATTCGCGCATTCGAAGTGAAGTTGACGGAGTTTTGGGCGAAGATCACTCCGGCGTTGTCGAACGTGTTCCCCGTGGTCACCGTTAGCCTGGCGTACGCCTGCATCCGCCTGACGGGCGTCGCGGCTCCAGACCTTCCTTCCGAATACAGCATCACGTATCCAGGCGTCGTGGGTCCGGGCGGACACGATGGAGACAGCGCAACACCGTTGTTGTCGTAAAAGAACGCCTGCACCCTGAAACTCCCAGGCGACCCTTGCATCGGCTTCTGGATGACGCACTGGATCGCCTGACCACCCGTTTGGGTGAGGTACGAGAAGTAGTAGTCGATACCGGCTTCGGCGGCCGCGATCGCCTGAACCCGCCTTCGATCTTCGCCGCTCCTTGCAGTGTTGTGGATGCTCAGCTGCAGTACGACGGTCGTGAGGACGAGCACCACCCCCGAGACCAACACGGCGGTGATCATGGCGATTCCTCGCTCGTCCTTAGCGATCCTGGTAAACACCATTTCTCCCACTCAGCTCGAAGGGATAGGGGTACAGGGGTCACCCGATCCGGAGTTCCGAATCGCGATGGACGAATCGATGCGGACCGTCCGTGGAGCCCCCGCCTGGCCGAACCGGTTGTTCACGAGCAGCGTCACCTCCAGGACTCTCCCTCCGGGTGTAGGGTCAACGGCGAACGCCGGCACGGGCGGGCTCAAGTCTCGATTGACGATGTCCTGGGCAACGACGCGCCAGCCACCGAGACTGCTTGCCCCACCGGGTGCCCACGATCGACGGAGAAGCTTTCGACCTTCGATCAGCCACTGCACACACTGCTGTGGTGGCGTTCGGGTCGTCGCGTTCGCTTGCGTGTAGACGCGCACGCTGAAATTCGGCACGCATGCGTAGCCCCCGCACGTCGGCGCGAAGAACGACTCCGTGGGCGGATAGAGAATGCTCCCGGATCGCACCTCGCGATCGATCTGTGCGATGGCGGCCCGGGCCTCATCATTGATCTCGCTCCGCCGCTGCTGGACGTTCACGCCGACGTACACCGAGGTGAGCATGTTCAGGTAGATGGCCGCGGCCATGACCAGGAGCATGATTGCCACGACCATCTCCACGACCGAAATGCCGTCTTCATTGGAAGACACCGCTTCCATCGGGCGAACAAGGCCGCGAAGCGTCATGGCGAGAACCGCGTCGTGGCGGTAAGGCCTCCAAGATCCACGGCCACAGTGAGGTTGGCGATAACCGTCCCTCCACCGACGAGCGTGTTCGTGACTTTGTACGTGAAGGTTCCAGCCACAGGCGAACCGAGGATTGCTCGGGCCTCGAAGCGATCTGCGGTGCCCGCCGCCCCGGCAGGAATCCCGGACGCCCGAGAAGGCCCGGAGGCCAGCGAGCCGCTGATCTCGACCCGATAGCCATTCGCGGTGTAGCTGACGGGCGCGACCGGAATGATGCCGCCTTCAGGAGGCTGGGTCATCGTGGACACTCCCGATCCGTTCCAGTACGAGATCGTCCCGCCGGACGTGTAGGACGGGGCCGCACTGCCGATGCCGGCTTCCGCATGGACCTGACTCGGAGTCGTCCCGGCGTCGTACTTCACCCAATAGCCGGGCCAACCAGCAGGGGCATCGCCGAGCGCCGTGCAAAGCGCAGCGAGCTCGTTCGTTCCGTAGTACCGGACCACGCTTTCCTTGACGGTTCCGGACCCCCCAGAACCGGGCGTCCGGCGACCCCAGACATAGCTCGTCGATCCCGGAGCCGTGCTCGGCGTGAACCTGAAGAGCGTGCACTTGCCGGCGCCAGACCCTGTGAGATTGACCTTCGCGGTCAAGTGCGGAGGGCCGGCCGTTGAGTAGTCCTCCCTGGCGTAGCTGCATGCCCGTCCATCGACCTGCGTTGGATTCCCGCACGCGGTTGCTGCACTGGCGGCCGTCGTGCTGGCGGTCGACCCGGTCTCCGTCCCCGCTGGCCCCTCGGGGCCGACCACATCCGCAGGCATATACGCGTACTGCAGCATGAAGGAGTGAAACCACGGGTTGGGCCTGGTGTCGTTCGAGTACCCGAAGCGGGCGATGAGGCCGTTCACCTTGCTCGTCGTCCAGGCGGTCCCTCCCGCGGTCGCCACCATGTCCATGTAGTGGGAGACGCAACAGTTGTTCGGGTCGCCATCCAGGAGCGTGGTCGCCTGCGACCCCTCCAGGATGTCCGTACGGCTATGCGCGGTGGGGTTACCGGCCTTGCTCAGGTGAGCGATCGCTTCCACGCCCAGAATGCACCCCTCGGTGGTGTCATCGAAGGTGATCTCGACGTAGTTCGCCGTCGCGTTGTTTGCCTGAAGTACATAGTCGGCGGCGGACGTCATCGGCACGTCGTCCAGGCGGGTCCACGTATTGGCATCGATTGGAGTCCCGCCGTTGTTGGCGAAGCCAGCCGTCCCGAGGTTCCCGAAGTTCGGCCCCATCCCGTTCGGGAGCAGCCTGCCGACCCGAAGCTCCGGGAGCGGATAGTCCGCCGCGGTCGAAGATCTGGCCATGTCGTCGAAGTTCGCGGTGAAATCGTCCGACGACGTGCTCGTGCCAATGCTCCACGTGCTAAGGGAAGTATTCGTGTTGGCCGTGGAGGACGACGGCTGGGCAACCCCGTCGACCTGCCATTCAGCCACGTCGGGGCTCCCGGCGACGTTGACGTAGACGTCGACGTTGTGCCACGTCCCGGCAATAACGGGCACGGTCGCGTCGACCTGGCCCGCAACGCCTTCCCAAGTGAGTCGGAACGTCTTGGTGCTCGACTCGTATCCGAGCTGAAGATTTGGTCCCGTGATGTCTAGTTCGGTGAGCTCCTGGACATCGCCATTGGGAAGTGTTGGGAGCCTGATCGCAAAGTGAAGCACCGCGGCGGTGGCCCCAAAGCTCGGCGCCGCGGCATGCGCCTGATTGATGGCACCGCCGGAGACGCGGAGTGAGTAGCTGCCGGAACGCTTGACGGAAGAATCAACGGTGACCGTTCCGGCGCTTCCCCATTCGTTGTCCACGGCCGCTTCAGAGACGGCGCCCGACTCCACTCCACTCAACCAGGTGATTCGTGGATTCGTCGGGCATGTAGGCGCCGCTCCTGTCGACGCCGCCACAACATCGAGGGAATTCCCTCCGCCGGCTACGGACATCGAGACCGCCGACTGAGTCAACCCGGGTGGCGCATCGGATGTCACCGGGGGCGTGGCGGGGTCGTCATCGGCGGTGGAGGTCGCGGTTGCGCCGCCCGACGTGGTCTCGATCCCGCCCACAACCTTCCGTGCGCCCGTCATGACGGCCTTGCCCTCAGCCTTCGCAAACTGCTGCTGTTGGATATTCGCGTCGAGTCCGTAGAGGTCTTCGGAGAGCGAGTCCCACTGTGGCAACCCGGTCACACCCGTCCCGCCCCCCACATCGGTGCCGGGGGTGATGGTGACGGGCGCTCGGGACACGCTCCCGGTCCCATAGAAGAAGGGGTACGTCCCCCCTCCGGTTGTGGGGTCCGTGGTGCCCTCCGGCGTGTAGATCAGGCTCCCGGAAACGATCTCGTTTCTCGCCCCTTCGCGGGCGACGCTGGTCCAGGTGACGTGGACGAGGACCCGATACGCTCCGGCCAGCGGGACGTTTTTCGCCTCGGTCACGTAGACGTAGCTCTTGAAGGCGTTGGGATAGTGCGGAGGAACGTGATCGCGAATGTGCGGCACAAGGGGAACTTCGTTCGGAAGGTCCGCGGAGTGCACGATTTTCTCGGCGTTCGGGTCGGACGCCGGACAATTCCGGTAGTACCGAGCGCCGTCGGGACAGTCGACGATGTTCTGGTTATCGGCGGCCTGGTCGGTGGTGCGGAGGCCTTGGCCGATTCGGGCATAGCTGAGTCCCCGCACCTGCTCCAGAATCTTGTTCGCGATCTGGTTCGCAGACTGACGCTGGCGCGCCAGTGCGATGTCGCTGAACCCAATGGTCGCCGTATAGACCAGCCCCAGCAGGACGACAAAAATGATGGCGAGAGCGAAGATGGCCTCAACCACAGTGAATCCGCGTTGGTCACGGTGCAGACGGTTGTAGGCGCGCGTGAAGAAGCTGAACATTGATTTAGGTATCGGCCGGTACCCCAGGTTTGTTGAGGGTCTGCCTACCTTTTTGTGGCCCTTGATGCGTGGCCACCGTCGAGACAAAAAGCGGGCGGGAGCGCTGACACATAACGAAAGGGCGGCCCGAAGGCCGCCCTTTCATCGTCATGCCGCATACCGGGGACTACCAGCTGGTAGCCGCAGCCTTGGTGTCAGCAGCGCCTCCATCGCAGTTGGTCCCTGCAGCTACGTCCTCCGACCCATACCTGATGGGAGTAGAGCCGGCGTCGTAGATGTAGAAGCACTTGTTCGAGTTCGACCTCGCAGCTGCTTCCCACGATCCGGCGGCCGCCTGCACGCTGACGACGGTTGGACCGTCCGACGTCGCGGGCGAGTCGACGAAGGACAGCGCTGGCTCGACAGCGGTCATACCGGTGGCGTTCGCCCCCGCGTAGCTGTCATTGTCGGTTCGGATGACCTTCGCGCCGGACAGCGCGTTCCGCAGCGAGGACTGGGCCTGACGGTCCTGAGCCCGTCTACGAGCACCCAGGAAGGTAGGCAGAGCGATGGCGATGAGAATGCCGATGATCAGAACGACCACCATCAACTCGATGAGGGTGAACCCGTCTTCCTCCCCGTGCATCTTCCGAGCGATTCTCTGCATCATGTTGTGTGTCACCTCCTTCCCGTCAGGAAGTCGCGACAAATTCATCGCGTACTGATTGCTTCGGACCGGCGAGCGAAACCCTTGAGTAGGGCGAATGTCGCCAAATCGGGTGGTCGTGCACGCCTACGTCGTTCGTTCGATGTGCCGTCGGTCGCCCGAGAACCGGCAGCGAGGTCGTGGAGCCGTCCTTACGGAGGCACGGTTCGAGGTAAAACGAAGGAGCATGGGTGACCCACCGCCGACGACTCTCCTCGACTGCCGGTGGCTCGATCCCGGGGGACCGGGAAGGGCCACCGAGCTGCTGCTCCGGGGTCTTCGAGAGCGGCAACCAGAAGGAAGCTGGCTGTTGTGGGGACCGCCGGCCGTGCGAACCTTCCAGTGGCCGGGAGCGGCCTGGATTCGGAACGATTCAGCGCCGGTGTCGATGTGGGGGCAACGGTCCGTCTTTCGAGTCCCGCGGGCTGAGGTCGCGGTCTACATGCACCAGATTCGGCCACTGAGGCCTGGGCGATCGATCACGGTCGTCTACGACACGGCCCCGATCCGGCACGGAGGAAGCAGGTCCATCCGACTGGTCAAGAGGTCATTCCTTTGGGCGGCCGTCCGGCTGTCGTCACGGATCATCACCATTTCGGAGTGGTCCAAGGCATCCATCGTCAGCGATCTGGCGGTGGATCCGGCACGGATTCGCGTGCTTCGGTTCCCCCTCGACGAAGAAATGGCCACCCGGGTGCGGGAGCTTCGGCGCAGCGCCGCGCCGCGGAACGTCGCCCTGTACGTCGGGCGGTTCGCGCGCCACAAGAATCTTCCTCGGCTCATCGATGCGTTCGCGTCCACGGAGTTCCGCCGGCGCGGCGGTCGGCTCCTGCTGGTCGGCGGTCATGCCCATGAGGTGGACGCGCTACGGGCGTACGCTCGGTCTCGGGACCTCGACTCCGTCGACGTGGAGGGCGCCATTTCCCAAACCGAACTGGAGACGCTGTACGCGACGTCCCGGCTCGTCGTACTCCCCTCCTACGAGGAGGGCTTCGGTCTTCCGGCGTGGGAGGCAGCCACGTGCGGGCTCCCCGTGTGCGTCAGCACCGGAGGCGCCCTCCCGGAGCTCTTCGGTGACGTTGCCGAACTGTTCTCTCCCACCTCGATCACCGAGATGGCCGACGCCATCGACCGGGCGGCGGGACGTCCTGTTGCTTCCGGCTCACTGGTGCAGGGGCCGAGCCTCAGTGAGTACGCGTCGGTCTTCGTCGAGGAGGTCGAGCGGGTGGCTCGCGGCCGCTGACGACCGGCCAGCCTTCCATCCCACACGGACCCCGGAAAAAAAGAGCCATGCGGCACGGAAGGCACGCCGCGGCTCCCTACGCCACAGCCGTCTTGCCACCATCGCGGCGGCGCGAGCGGGCGCAGTGACGATCACGGAACCGCCCGCGTGCTTGCCGATGAAGACGCCGCTGCTTCGAGCGTGATGCCGGTCGGCTTGGTCGGATCGCTTCACGCCGCCGTGGTTCACGGTTGCGCCGCCTTTGTGCAGCACCACCGCCTTTGGGGCAACCGCGAGGCTCCAGCCCTTTGCCGCCGCACGAAGGCAGAAGTCGACATCCTCCAAGTAAAAGAAGAAATCCTCATCCAGGAAGCCGACATCTTCGAAAACTCTGCGCCGAACGAGCATGCTCGTCCCGGCGACGTAGGTCAGGATTCTCCTTCCCGGGCGCGTGTACCGCCGGGTCGTTCCGAGATAGCGATTCGCCGTCCCACCGCCCCACGCTTCGACGGTCCCCTCGCGTGGAGAGATGAGCACCGACCCAACGATCCCGACGTGTTCGCGCTTCTCGAACTCCTCGAGCATCTTCCGAAGGGCGTCCAGAGCGACGACCGTGTCGTTGTTGAGGAGCCATACGAACTCGGCGTCCGACTGAAGCGCGGCGCGAATGCCGAGATTGCATCCTCCGGCAAAACCGAGGTTGGTCCGCGATTCAACGATCGTCACTTCTGGGCACGCGCTCCTGATGCGCCGAACCGATCCGTCGCCCGAGCCGTTGTCCACGACCACCACTCGATGGTTTCGGTACGTGCTCCGTGCAACCGAGCGAACACACCGAATGGTGTCTCGCCAGCCGTTCCAATTCAGAACGACCACGTGGACGGGCGGCTCGTTACGGGAGCCGAACGAGCTCATGACCGAACCACCAGGTCCTTAGCTGCGCTTCGCAGCCCCGCGGAGTACCGGTGGTAGCGCCCCGATCCCAGGCCCTTCAGGACGATCGGGACTCGACGGAGCGTAGCGCGTGGGAGGTCGACCCTCTCTTGAAGATGCGTGACCTTCTGTTCCAGTTCAGGAATGAGGGTGGGCTCAAGCCCGAATGGCAGCATGCGACGGAACCGGCCGACGGCGACTTGATACTGTGCGAGCTCTTCAGATATTTCCGCGTTCCAGCGCCTAGCCCTGGCCAATGGGGCCAGCAAAGCGGCGATGCCGCGCACTGGACGGGCCGCCCCGATCTGGTTATTGGAATGCTGCCGGTACTGCACCAGCGGGCGTTCCGAGAACGTCAGGCCACCCAGAGCCGCCACGACCAGCGCGATCCATGCATCGTGGATCCAGTTCTCCGGAATGGGGAGAGCAGCGCTCCGGTAGTCGGTCCTGAACATGAGCGTCGCGCCGGTAACAAACTTCTGTCGCAGTAGTAGTGGCGTCGCCTTGCCGGCTTGGACCAGTGCCTGTTCGTGGCGCCAGAACCCCACCGATTCCCACAGCCGGTAGCCGAGCGGCTGGCCCTCCGGGCCAATCGCCTCGGCGTCGCTGAACACGCCTCCCACCGCCCGTGACCGCAGAGCCCACTCCTGCACGGCGAGCTTCTCCGGATGCCAAAGATCGTCTTGATCGGCCAGAGCGATCAAGCCGGCGCGGCAGAGAGAAATGGTCTTCTCGAAATTCTTCGTAGATCCAAGGCGTCGCTCGTTCACGAACAGACGGACCGGGAAGGCGGCTTTTCGGGAGAAGGTTTCCACGATGGCCACCGTGTCGTCTGTCGAGCCGTCGTCGGAGACGACCAACTCATCCGGCGGGCGAGTCTGCGCGGCGATGCTATTGAGTTGCTCCAGCAGGAACCTCGCGCCGTTGAACGTGCACATTGCCACGGAGACACTGTTGGAGAAAGAGTGCTCCGTTCCAAGCTGGTTCATGGCAGTGGTCCGGCGATCATGAGGATTTCCTCACCGCAGGGGGCGGCTTTGGACAACAAATGCTCGACGAACCAAAAAGCGATGGACCGAGGTCGGACCCAGACTTCGTTGCTGCGTGCCAGCCGCAGCTGACGACTCTCCTCCCATATGGGGCGCGCTGACCTCGCCGTCGTCCTGATCTCGTCCACCCGAAGCCCTGATCGCTCCGCGCACGCTTGCAGCGTCCGAGGAGAAAAGATGAACAAGTGCCGCGGGACTTCCCATCCTCTCCACCACCTTCCGAACCAGCGGCGGCCGAGGCTTCCGCTGTTCGGCGTGACCACGACCAACTGGCCGTCTGGCTTCAGGAGCCGTGCGCACTCGATGAGCAGACCGATGGGGTCGTAGACGTGCTCGACGACGTGGCTCAAGGTGATTACATCGAAGGTCTCTTCCGGTAAGGCGGCGTGCTGAAGCGGCGCGCACGTGACCTGGAGGCCGAAGAACCCCCTTGCCGTCTCGGCCGCTACGGGATCAGGCTCCACGCCGTGGACGTCCCAGCCAGCGTCGCGCATGCGAGCCAGAAATCGCCCGTTGCCGCAGCCTACATCGAGCAACCGCCCGCGCTGTGAGGCGTCGAGCCACAGCGTGACGCCCGCTGCGCGCTCGCGAAACGGACCGAGCCTCCGCAGCCCTCGCTTCAGGAGCCCGGCGAAGCCGGCCCCTCCGCCGTCCTCCCCCTCTTCATCAGGGTCCTGAGGAAGGGCTGGATCCTCAGCCACGGAACCCATACGTGGCAGGGGCTTGGCGTGGGCGTCGGGAAACGGAGAATGGGTGTAGTACCGCTCGTAGAGCTTGTGGATCTCCTCGCTCCGGGGACGAGGATGGGTCCAGACCAGCTCGCAGCGGGTGCAGCGGAGAACACTCCAGAGCCCCGGTACGCCGAACAGGTCATCACGAAGGTCAGCATGGAGAGGGCGTCCTGGCGACCCACAGAGGTAGCACGTCGTCACGGGAGCGGCGTGGACACTCCGAGCCTGCGCAACACCGGTCATCGCCGCAGCGAGAAGGCGGATAGGACAGGAGGGAGGATGTCGCGCCAGCCCCTCCCCATTGCCTCACTGGTAAGGAGCGCCGCCGCAGCGCCGATGGCGAGGAGAAGAGCTCCGACCCGGAGCCAGACGCTCGGAAGGACTGAAATGGCGAAGGCTGGAACGGCCAAGGCAGCGATCCCAGAACCGAGGGACAGAACGCGGCTCGAACTGATGGCTCGATAGGACAGAGGGGTGAGGCGGCCGGCGGCGACGAACAGGAGCCCGGCATCGAGCGTGGCTCGCAGCGACCAAGCCATCGCGGCGCCGATCAATCCAAACGCGTCCACCAAGAGCCACACCACCAGGAAATGGAGCGGCAACTCCGCGAGGTGGAATTTCGCGGTAACGTCCGCCCGCCCAGAGGCCTGGAGGAGCGAATAGGGCACGTAGGCGAGCGAGTTCGCAAACACTCCAATGGCGAGGATCTGCAGAGCTATCGAGACCGGGGCGTCTCTGAACCCGGCGCCGAGATAGATTCCAACGACGTCGTCAGCCAACGCAACCGCGAGTAGGACCAGTGGCCCCACCGTGAGAATGAGAAAGTAGAGGGAACGGGACACGAGCGCCTCCACCTTCTCCGGGACTCGCTCCGCGCTAAACACCGGAAATAACGCCGCAGAAAGACCGATCGGGATAATGGAAAGCCGTGTCACCACTTCGTACGGGGCCGCGTAGAGCCCCACGGCGCCAACCGACAGCAGTACGCCGATAGCGAACCGGTCCAGATACACGAGAACGGGGCCGACCACCCCCGATACTGCCACCCACCCACCAAACGAAAGAAGCCGCTTCAGTGTGCGCAGCTCGAGGCGGAGACTGCGAAGGCCGGGGAAGGTCCTGACGCACAGACGGTACTGGACCACTGCCCCACACAGCTGGAGCAGGAAGATGGAGAGCACAATGACAGGAAGCCCCAACCGGGCGGCGGCGCCGACGAGGGGCACGACAAAATACAAGCTCCCCAACGGAACTCGTACGGCGTTCACCAAATCGAAGCGCTGCGCACCTTCCAACGTTGCGCGTAGCGACGCCGAGGCCAGTGCCACTGGGACCGCCAGGGCGACGATATGGAATGCGCCTCTTGCTTCGTCTACGACGCCGGCAGGAACGGTGAGAACTCGTTCCACGAATGGAGGGGCCGCGACCCAGACGACTATGCCCCCGATCAGTCCCAAAGCAACCTGAGCGCCCATGGCCGTCCCCACAAGGGAGGGCACCTCCGTTTCGTCTCTCTCCGCTGCGTCCGCCACGAATTTCGTGATGGCCCGTCCCAGACCGAGGTCGAACACGTTGAAGTAGCCGATGAGAACCCAGACCAGCGAGAGGATGCCGAAGCGGGTGGGGCCGAGCCACCTCACGGTGAACGGGATCGTGAGTGCCCCGACGAGGAGCGGCGCCCCTTGTCCCATGAAGTTCAGGACGGCATTCCGGGAGATGCTCCGGGTGGCCATCATCCCAAGCCCCCGCCGACGGCTTCCTCCACCACCCGGCGGACGCCTTCGTCGAATTGAGCTGTATCGAAGCGCCTGGCGTTCGCTTGAATGGCCCGGGAGTCGAATTTCTTCATCCCGTTGGACGGCCAGTCCGACAAGATCCTGGCGAGGGGCTCCGGTCGCTGCCCGTCATACAGCGACCCTGTCTCGCCGTGGATGACGATCTCACGAGCTCCACCGGCAGCCGTCGCGATGACGGGAGTGCCGCAAGCCTGGGCTTCCACCATGGTGATCCCGAAGTCCTCGACTCCAGGGTTCACGAGAGCTTGGCTCCGGCGGTAGAGGTCGCGAAGAACGCGTGCGGGCGGATCCATGACGAATCTGGTTCGTTCGCCCGCCATGCGGCGAAGGCGTGCCAGCTCCGGACCGTTCCCGGCGACGACGAGCTCGACTCCTGCCATCCTGGCGGCGTGGACCGCGATGTCGGGACGCTTGTACGCAACGAGGCGCCCAGCTACCAGGAAGAACGACTCCCGGCGGACGGCCGCATCGGGTGACCAGAACGCCGTATCGACCGGCGGATGAACCACCGTTGCATCACGGCCGTAACACGCCTGGATCCGCCCGGCGACGTGGTGTGAGTTCGCAATGAACACGGTGACGTTGTCGGCCCAGTTTCGGTCGGCCCTCCGAAGCGCCGCAGCAATCGCCGGCCAGGGAGGCCGCAGCGCTGCAGGAAGCCTGCGAATCTCGCTTCGCCACTCCCATGCGTATCGCATGGGGGTGTGGCAATAGGAGATGTGCACCGCTCCGGGCCTAACGCGGATGGCGTTGGCGCAGGCGTGGGTACTCGTAATCACCACCTCGTACGGAGAGAGATCGGCGCGCGACCACCCGCGCGGCATCGCCGGCAGCAGCCACTGCCAATTGCGGCGACCCACCGGATGAAGACCGAGTCGATGGGCTCGGACGCTGCGGCCGGGAAAGAGTTCACCAGCCAGTTCCGGCTCGGCAGCGAACGTGAACACGTCCCTGATCCCGAGGACCTTCGCGAGACGTGCGGCCACCTGCTCGGAGCCACCGTAGGTCGTGGTCCATTCGTGGCAGAGGGCGATACGGGGATGAGCACCCATCTGCTTTGGCCTCAGTGCGCGTTTCGGCCCCGGACCATCTCCACGACCGTCCGCGCGGCGATCCGAAGGTCGAGGCCGAGGGACCAGTGCTCGATGTAGAGGTTGTCCAGGTCGACGCGAGGGTCCAATGGAGTGTCACCTCGAAGACCTCTCACCTGCGCCAGCCCCGTGATGCCGGGGCGGATGCGCAGGCGAAACCGGTACCACGGGTTGCCGCCGTTGAACTGCGCCACGAACAACGGGCGCTCCGGTCTCGGGCCGACCAGACTCATATCCCCACGAAGGACGTTCCAGAGCTGCGGAAGCTCATCCAGACTGGACCGCCGCAAGATCGCGCCGAAGCGGGTTCGCCGGGGGTCATTGGCGACCGCCCAAACCGGTCCGCTCTCGTCCTCGGCCCCGAGTCGCATTGATCGGAACTTGAGCATGTGGAAGGTCCGGCCGCCCCGTCCCACCCGGGGCTGCGAGTACAGGACGGGCCGGCCGGACGTCATGAGAACGCCGATAGCGATGAGAACCATTGGGATCGCCAGGACTACGGAGAGCACCAGCGCACCCGCCAGATCGAAAAGCCGCTTCTCGAACGCCCGGATCCCTCGCAGCGCCGGCGGGCAGACTTTGACCAGCGTCCACCCATCGGCCGTTCGCGTGGTGATCCGTTCCATGGGAAGCGAACGAAACGGAGAGCGAACGAAGACCGGCCAGCCTGCATGCCCGCCGTGGATCACCAGGCGCCACAGGTCGTCGCGTCGCACCGCTCCATCCACGATCAGGATCGGCGCGTGTCGGCCACCCGATGCCGGCCGCGCCATGTCGGACTCAAGGGTCTCGAGGACGTCGCCGACTGGAGCGGTTCCAACCACCTCGAATTCGGCAGACCCAACATCGGGTGGCTCGGTGCTTCCCTCAGCCGTCACGACGATCGCCGGCCGACGAAAGCGCCCTCGTTCCCACGACCGACGGAGCACCGCCCGGAAGGCAGACCGCTCCGCAACGAGGAGCACCGACGAGAGCGTGGCGAGAAACATGAACCATCCGCGCGACACGGTGACGAGACGGAACAGGAAAACGGCAGCGGAGACCACGGCGACGCCCTCGAGGAGTGAGCGGCGAAGCCGCGTCACCTCCCGCCCTTCCGGCGTCAGCGTGTCCTCGTCGTACAACCGATGCGAGGCCATTGCGACCAGCACGCCGCAGACCCACAACGAAGTCGCAGCCACATACGCCCATGGATCGAAGGAATCGCTGGGAGTCAGCTCGAGGATTCCCCAGTGAAATCGGAGGAGGAACGCGAGAACGGCGGCCACGCCGATCGCCGTGATGTCGAGCGTCACTCGAATGCCGGGGAGGTGAGCGCGGCGCGACTGTGCGGCGTGGATGAGAAGCACAGGAGCAGCGGCAGCAGCTGACGAGCGGCGCGCCGTGCTGCTGGCTATCTCCCTGGTGGTGGCCACCTCCGCACTCCTGGTTTGGCTCCCGCTCTTACCTTCGGCAGCGGTGGGGACCGACTGAAGGTGGAGGCGTGCCGCGGCGTCAGAGCCGGCCGGACGGCGGCTCGTCCCCGGTCCGTCGCGGTTTGCTCACGTCTTTCGGAAATCGGGCGAAGTGTCGCTTCGTCCACTCCGCGGCCCCGGCGGGGTCGCGCATGAGTGTGTGCACGTCCGCCGCCACCAAGCGGACACCGGGATTCCACGGGTGAAGCCGAACCATCCGCGCGATGAGCTCGCCCGCCTCCACGCCTGCCTCCGCATCACCGCTCCTGGCATCGAGTGCCAGGCTCATGGCGAGCGCTTCGCCGGCCGTGATCCTCCCGGGATAAACCTGCAGCGAGGTCCGAAGAGCGGACTCCGACGCGTACGTCCGCCCGTAGCGCTCGAGGACCGAGGAGACCAGGACGGCCACGGCAACAAGGAGCCCGGCGCCCAGAAGGACGCCCACGAATCCGCGGGCGAACCGACGAACCCGAGGAGCGCGGATGCCCGCAGCCGCCCCGCCGCGTCGCTCCGCGGCGGCCGGGGGCACGCAGGCGAGCCCGGCGGTCAGAAATAGAAGAGGAGTGAGCACGACGTTCAGCGGCTGAATGAGGTGATGGACGAACAAGGCGGCGGCTGCACCCGCGGCCCAGCCGACCGGCGGAGAGCCCTTTCGCATTTCCCGGATCGTGAAGCCCGCCAGGAGGAGGAATGCACCGACGCCCACAATCCCGGTGGTGACGGCCATCTCGATCACGATGTTGTGCGAATCTCCGTACCCTCTCTCCACCCTGAGCTGAGAAGGGATGCCCGCAGCCACGTATGCGGACCACGTGTTTCCGGGCCCCCATCCAAAAACGGGGCGATCGCCCCATCCGCGAGAGAGCGCGGTCCAGGCGCCCACGCGTGAGCTGGACGACCCCGCTCCCAGTTCGCCGAACCGTCGGGCCCCGGAAAGAGACGCTGAGGGGGTAAGAACCGCGTCGATGGCGGTCCACGCCGTCATCGTTGCGGCCACCACTCCCAGGACGAGAACCACCCGGTTGCGAGGCGGACGCGTCTTCCACAGTGCCAGCGCCAGGCCCACGGCGAGGGCAACCCACCCCACCCGTTTCGTGGACAGCGCCACCGCTGACGAAAGCAGCACGAGCAGCGGCGCGAGAATCCGCGCGCTCATCGTTGGCAGCCCCACCACCGCCACGATTCCAACCGCCACGAAGGTGGCCATGAAAACCGGATGTATGAGCGTGCCTCCGTCGAGTGGCAATACGAACGCTTCCCCGATGGGCAGGCGCGGCCATACCTTGGAAACGAGGGCGACGGACGCCACGATCGCAGACGTCCCCGCGAGCCACAGCGGGATCCGTAACCGAAACGCCTCCGGAACCCGGGTCGCCGCCACGAGGATCAACGCCGAGGGACCCAAGAGGAGCAGGCCGTTTCCAATGTTCTCTGGACCGACCACGCTCCACCACCGATCCACGCCGAAGACGCCCGCGACGGCCACTGTCCCCACCCATAGGGCGGCGGGAACACCGAGCTTCGAACCCCCCGGGTACCAGCGCCACAGAACAAGCGCCCCGGCCAAGAGGACCACGACTTTCACGTCCAAGAACGGCCCCATGCTCATCGGAAGGAACGCCAGCGGGACGATGATCACGATGAGCCCCAATCCGATCTCCAACGCGCGGGAACGAGACTCGGTCCCTGCACGGAGTTCCACTCGCGGGATGGCGCCCGTCGGGTGCATCACCCTCAGGTCCATGCCGGTCACCTCGGACGGCTGCTCGGAGCGGCTACTTGATGAGCTTGATGATGTTGAACATCGGCATGTACAGCGCGATGACGCTCAGTCCCACCGCTCCGCCGACGAAGAAGATCATCATCGGCTCGATGATGGCGGTGAGCGAATCGACCGTTGCCGTCACTTCGTCGTCGTAGAAGATGGCCACCTTCTCGAGCATCGTGTCGAGCGCTCCGGTCTCCTCACCGACGGCCAACATCTGAACCACCATCGGAGGGAAGATGGTGTGCCGGGCCAGCGGCTTTGCGAGGCTCTCCCCTTCCTTGACCGACTGCTGAACGTCAAGAACCGCCCTCGACATCAACGAGTTGTTCACGGTCTCTGCGACCACATCGAGGCTCTGGAGGATGGGAACGCCCGACTTGTTCAGAACGCTCAGGACTCGGGCGAATCGAGCCAGCGCGGTCTTCGCGATAAGGGGCCCGAAGACGGGGATCCTGAGTTTCAGGCGATCCCAAAGCTCCCTGCCCTGTTCGGTCTTCTTGTAACGGCGGACCAGGAACACGATCAGGGCGACTACGGCGACGAAGATGAGGAACTTGCTCTTGAAAGCGTCGCTGACCGCGAGAAGGATTCGAGTCGGGAGCGGCAGCTGGCCGCCGAGCTGTCCGTAGATGGACCTGAACTGCGGGACGACGAACAGCAGCATCGCCAGCATGATCAGCAAGACGAATCCGAGGACGACGATGGGATACGTCATTGCCGAGCGAATCCGCTGTCGAAGAGACAACTCGCGCTCCAGATTCTGGGCGATCCGATCCAGGACGTTTTCGAGCACACCACCCGTCTCTCCGGCTTTCACCATCGAGACGTAGAGGTTTCCGAACACCTTCGGGTGCTTGGACAGAGCGGCCGAGAGAGATGCGCCTCGTTCGATCTCCACCCGGATGTCGGCGATCGTCGTCCCCAGCAGTCGCGACTCCGTCTGGCGCTCCAAGATGGCGAGCGACTTCAGGATCGGGACACCCGAGCTGACCATCGTGGCGAGCTCCCGGGAGAAGATGGCGAGCTCCTTCAGAGGGACGCGGTTTCGAATGTTGATCTCGCGCTTCA
The DNA here is from genome assembly GCA_030777105.1 of Actinomycetota bacterium. Taxonomy (GTDB): domain Bacteria; phylum Actinomycetota; class UBA4738; order UBA4738; family UBA4738; genus JALYGK01. The sequence continues at coordinate 15,993 of JALYGK010000156.1, forward strand.
TCCCGCGGTTTTGGGCGCTCACCTTGAGGGGCACGTAGCCCATCTCGCGAAGGCGAGCCGTGACCAGCGCCGGACTGTCGCCGACCAGCGTTCCGGTTACTCGCTGGCCGGAGGGGTCTCGGCCCGTATAGTCGTAGACCTCAGGCACTGCGAGTTCCCATGGTCGTGGTGCTTGTGACTCCGGTGGTCAGTCTCTTCAGCTCCTGCTCGTCGTGGCAGCGGTCCTTCGCCATCTCCATCGAGATCTTGCCGATGGCAACGAGGTGCGCCAGGGCGGAATCCATGGTCTGCATCCCGTGCCGC
>JALYGK010000157.1 GCA_030777105.1 Actinomycetota bacterium
GGGTGACTCCGTGATCTTGGACTGGACGCTTGAACTTCGCCGAGGCCACTGACCTCTGCGAGACTTTTGTCATGGGCAGCTATCAGGCGTTCGACGCTAACCAACTGAAGCACCTCGAGATGATTCAGAGCGTTATCGCTCGACTGGCGGGAAACTCGTTCCTCATCAAGGGATGGGCAATTACTGTGGCCGGAGCTTTCGCTGGGCTTGGCTTGAGTTCTCGCAATCGGTTGTTGGTAGTCGGCGGAATCATATCGACCGTCTTCTTTTGGAGCCTCGATGCGTACTTCCTGCGGTCCGAACGGCTGTTCCGCGCTTTGTATGACCAAGTCCGGATTGGGGACGAGAAGGTGGAGGCCTTCTACATGGGAGCTACCCACCGGGATTTCAAGACCCGAGTGCAGGACGGAGACACCATCGCGGATTCTCACAGCGCGTCTTGGATCAAGACCGCCAGGAGCCTGACGCTGTCGCTGCTGTACGTGGCGATCCTTATCACGAGCAGCCTGGTGATTCTATTTATCCCTCAGGACTCCAGTCGCGAGGTAGGCCGTCCCGCTCGCCCTCTTGGCAAACAGCCCGTATCTCACCAGCGACATTCGTCAGAGCCGCGTCCTCATACCTATGCTCCTTGGGCCAGATTTGCCCGAAGCCATCCCGTCGCCACCGGGGAACGACATGCAGATGAAGGTGGAACACACTCTGCTCGGCTGCTCGACCCGCGGAAGTAATCAGATTCATGCCGTCCGGATTCAATACTGCCTGTATCGAACGGCCGACCCGGACCGCACCCGCTGTCAGTGCCACGGCCTCGTCTGTGGTTGCCTCCCACAGATCGGTCACGTGACGCCGAGGGACGACAAGAGTGTGCCCAGGCGTCGCCGGCTCGTCGGGGAAGAAGGCCAGCCAGGATCTGGTCTCACAAACGAGCTGAACCGACCGATCCAGCCCAATCACGATGCGACAAAAGATACAGTCGGCGATCGTTTGATCGGTTGGGCGGCTCACCGATGGCTACCGCGCTGAGATTCCGACCCATCAATCGTGGACGGCGCGGATCGAGATGGCATTTTCCACCCAGTCCTCCAAATTGCGTTTGATGTAGTCGTAGACATCACTGCTCCTGGTGTACGGCGGATCGTACGCCTTCACAATCGATGAGAGTTTCGTGTCATCGACGGTGAAATCCTCGAACGGGTTGCGGCCCTTGGTGTCCTGATTACCGTTCCGATCGGCCAGATTGTGGATGTAAACGCCCATGACGCCCTTGTCGGCAGTCCAGCCATTCTTGATCTCGTAATTGACCCACTTGCGGCCCGCGGTCCGCGCACCAATCAGAACTACGACGCAAGACTTGCCCTTCATTTGCTGGTCGATCCACGCCTGGATCCCGGAATCACCCTTTTTCTTGACCTCCTCCCATTCATTCGAGGACAAGAGCGGCTGGCCCTCGACGACGCCCATGTTCTTCACCTGTGACACCCTCCAAGCGTCGCGGTCGAAGTGAAAGCTGTGGAACACCTTGCGCGCCATGTCACCGTCCTTTCGAGCAGAGCTAGTCTCGAACCCTAGCAATAGGCGAGGACAGCGAGTCTCGTCTCCTTTCGTTCGAGGACTTGCGCTTGATGCCGACCTTGGAAGGAGGGAACGCCTCTGAGCATTGCGTTTCCGAGTGGGGCGGGCAGGACTCGAACCTGCGACCGACGGATTATGAGTCCGCTGCTCTGACCAACTGAGCTACCGCCCCGCGGTGAAATTCAGGATACGACTCCGACGGGTTGTCTCGGATCAGTCCTCGACCTGAACCACCTGCTGGAACGTCGGACGGTTCTGCCACGGAATATCCGGAACCTCCACCAACCCAACGGGCTGGAAACGAATCGTTTCGCCCGCTTCGTCTGCATCCCAGGTCGACGGGTCTCGCCCCAGCGCGGCGACGGCATCGCGAAGGCTCGCCCTGACGGCGGCGCGACATCCGGCCCGCGTCCCGTCGGCGCACTTCAGGACCGAGTACTCCTTCGCCACGGGGCGTCCCAGCGCCATTCGGACGGCCTTCTCGACCGGGCCGTAGTAACCGCTCTGGAACGACGATCCAACATGACCGGTGCGGTTTGGATCATCGACGTTAAGCGGGATGACGTCGTAGAGACCGGCGAGCGTGGGGTCGAACACTGCCTTGACCAAACGAGGCCACCACTCGTCCATGAGCGCAACGGCCGCCTGATCGTCATATTCGCCGTCGCCGTCGCGATCCAGCCGGTGGGCTCCGGACCGGACCCATGCTCGAAGGAGCCGGGTGTAGGGCTGAAGCTTCCTGTTGCTCCCGATGGCCGCCAATACGGGCGGGAGGACTTCCTGACCCCGCAGGTCGACGGTCGCCGCGTCGGCCATTACCTCGACGAGATCGCTCGGCGTCAACCCGCCATTGGAGACGCGCTTCGTGAGGCGGTCCGAGAGCATCTCGGAGCGGTGCACAGTCCCGAACCCCCAGTTCGCGTCGGCGGCTCTCCAGGCGCGTGCCGGCTTGTTGTTCCACGAGTCGATCCAGCCTTTCGACGGGTTGATCGCCTGTGGATGACCGGAGGCCTGGACGAACCGACGCCATTCCCATTGGCCGGTCCCCCAGGACGGAAGATTCGGGTTCACGCCTCTCGCCCTCACCGGATAGCGACCCGAGTGGAAGTACGCGACGTCTTGGTGATCGACGTACAGCCAGTTGAACGAGCCGGTCAGGTCGGCCATCGCGGCCTGGAAGGACGCCGCGCTGGTGACCTGATTGGTGTTCAGCAGCGCGAACGGGACGGCCGAGTCGAGCTCGGCGAAGAACGTCGACCGCTGAAGCGTGAAGGCAACAGGCTGGCCACCGACGGTCCCTGTCGCGATGACCGGCCCGTGAATCGTCCGTTTGACGTGTGCCTCGACCTCGGTGGGCGGTGCCTGGCCTGCAGCGGTCGGCTTCGCCACCCACCTATCAGTGCGCTCGGTCATCGGAACGCATTCCCCGCGGAACACGTAGTGCGTCGAGTCGGTGGTCGCTGGCGAGCCGTCCGGCTCGCAAAGACGTTCCGCACGAACGTCGCTGAGGTCGGAGCCGCCCGACGTCGCGCTCCACGCGAACCCCGGACCCCTCCCGAGTAAGACGTACTGGCTGATCCCCGGGAAGGTTGCGCCGCGCGCGTGCACGCCCGGCGCATGAATGTCGATTTCCATCAGGATCTGCGGAGAGAAGTACCCGGTCTGCGGCCCCATCACGGCGATGGGGTGCCCCGCTGCCGTTCGGTCGGCCGTCGCCGCGAGCCAGTTGCTCATGCCATCCGGGAAGGAAACACCGGCTTCCGCCAGGACGTCCTTCAGGTGCCCCATCGGGTCGAGTGCGGCGCTCAACGACGTCTCAGATCCACCCTCGGAAGGGGGCGTGGTCGAAATCGGATCGTATGAGGTGAGCGAACCCCGATCCGGCACCGCGACGGCCCGCCTGGTCACCTTTCGCGGCGTCATGTAGCGGAAGGCCCGCTTGGTGGTGACCGGGGCTTCCGGTTCCTCGGCGCTCCGCAGGTCTCGGAACAGCCGTCTCGCTGTAGTCCTGCCCAATCGTGCGCCGGCTCGGTTGAGGAATTCGGCGTTCGAGAGCTCCCCTCCCCCGCCCGACGCGAAGATCGCCTGGATCAGCGTGGCGACCGCCACCAGGTCCGTCGGTTTCCACTCTTTGGGAACCAACTGGAGGGCTCCATACTCGGCCGGCATCAAGCTGGGATTGAGGAGCACTTCCTGAATGCGCGCGTTGATCCCGTCGATGTACGCGAACCCGTCGGCGATGATCTCTTCGCCCATGTCGCCGAACTGGTTCAGACGGTCCACCTGTTGCTGGAGCTCCTCCTCGGAGTACCCGGCGACCCCGTACATCGAGCGGTCGATCTCCAGGTTCGCCTCCGAGGCACCGAGGAGCTCGGAGAGCCGTCCTCGACCGTAATGGCGAAGAACGTCGATCATGAACAGGCGGTCTTCGGCCGTCACGTAGCCGGCGCCGAACATGGCGTCCGCGCGCGTGTCGCCGAAGATATGAGGCACACCGAACCGGTCTCGCAGGATCGAGACGCCTTCCCTGGGCCGTTGCTCGCGTTCCACGTCTTGTGGCGCTACACCGAACGCCTCCGACTTGAAGTAGTCCTGCAGGTCGGCGTCGGAGAGATCGCCCGCCATTGGAAGCGTTCGATACATGTCGAGCTGGTCATCGGTGTGCGGTGGCGGGTTGCCGGTGGACAACGAAAAGCTGGTTCCCTGTCCGGCGGGCAGGATGTTGAGGAAGAGGCCGGGGCTCGACGGCGGCGTGTCCTGAGCGCCCGCGGTCCCCGAGAGTCCGAGCCCGCCGATGAGGGTCGCGAGGCAGGCAATAACCAAGCGTCTCATCTGGAGGTGGATGCGTACCATCCTCCGCTTGCCCTCGCAAACGGACCGAGGGGGAGATTCGCTGGAGGGCTCCGGGGGCGGGACTCGAACCCGCAACCTTGCGGTTAACAGCCGCCTGCTCTGCCGAATTGAGCTACCCCGGATGGAGAAACGAACGTGCGCCGACCTGCGGCCAGTGTATCAACGGTGCCCGCCACGGGAATCGTTGAGAACCAATAGAACCGTCCCAAAAGGAGGTATGGATGGGGTTCAAGTCGGGGTTAATCGTGGGCTTCGGCGCGGGATATGTGCTCGGGACGAAGGCAGGCCGGGAGCGCTACGACCAGATCCGCGCTCTATGGCACACCGTGACCGGGTCGCCGGCGGTCCAGCGAGCGACGGAGAGAGCGAAGGAAGTGGCGACCACCGGAACGCACGGAGGGCTCTCGCTGGTTCAGAATTACTCCAGGTAGTCTCTGAGCTTCTGCGACCTCGACGGGTGGCGGAGCTTCGAAAGCGTTTTCGATTCGATCTGCCGAATTCGTTCCCGCGTCACGCCGAACTCCCGCCCCACTTCCTCGAGCGTTCGAGGATGGCCGTCCAGCAGACCGAATCGAAGCTGGATGACCTTCTTCTCGCGCTCGGACAGCGTGTGCAGCACCGACTCGAGCTGTTCCTGAAGGAGGATGAAGCTCGCCGCGTCGATGGGGACGACCGCTTCGGCATCCTCGATGAAGTCACCGAGGTGGGAGTCCTCCTCTTCTCCGATCGGCGTCTCGAGTGATACGGGCTCCTGCGAGACCTTGAGGATCTCGCGAACCTTCTCCGCGGGAACTCCCATCTGGCGGCCGATCTCTTCGGGAAGCGGCTCCCGGCCGAGGTCCTGGAGAAGCTGGCGCTGAATCCGCACGAGCTTGTTGATGGTCTCCACCATGTGGACCGGAATCCGGATGGTCCTGGCCTGGTCGGCGATAGCACGAGTGATCGCCTGTCGAATCCACCACGTGGCATACGTCGAGAACTTGTATCCCTTGGAGTAGTCGAACTTCTCGACCGCGCGGATGAGGCCGAGGTTCCCTTCCTGGATGAGGTCGAGGAACAGCATTCCACGCCCGACGTATCGCTTGGCGATCGAGACCACCAACCGAAGGTTCGCCTCGATGAGCTTCTTCTTCGCCAGCTGACCGTCGCGCTCGACCCGCTTCAGGAAGTTGATGCATTCGTTGCGGCTCTTGGGCCGATACGCTCGCGAGATCGTTTCGCGACCTATGCCCTCATGCCGAAGGCGCTTTTCCGGATCCAGCTGGTGTTCACGGATGCGAACGACGGAGTCGACCACCCGGCGAAGCATCTTCTGATCGACCTTCCCCTGACCGTCGATCGAGTTGAGGAGCTCTGTGGAGAACTCGCCGCCCTCGATGCGCATGGCGAGGTCGACCTCCTGAGCCGCGGTGAGAAGGGGAACCTTCCCGATCTCCTTGAGATACATACGAACCGGATCGTTGGTCGGCGCCTTGAGCAGCTCGTCCTCGCGTGGTAGCCGAGTGACCTCGCCGTCGCCCTCGGCAATCTCCTCGCCGGGGACCTCGATGACCTCGATGCCCTCCTGGCGGAGATGGTCTTCGACCTGCGTCAGGAATTCCTCGACCTGTTCGGGGGTGAGGTCTTCGACCGGCAATCCCTCGAGGAGATCGTCGGATGTGACGAAACCCTTTTCGCGGCCGCGCGCCGCAATGAGCTCTTTGGCTTCTTCGATGCCGACGGTCTGGACTGCTTCGGTAGGGGTTCCGACGAGCGGGTCTTCAGTCATGGGGTCTGATTGGGCTGTTCGGGTCCGGGATCGCCGCAGTTTTCGTTCGTAACCGACTCTCTGCGCGTCATCACCATGGGATTCCGAAACGGATTCAGAAAGTGTCCCACATCATTTTCGGTGTGCCCACAGGTCCAACCGGTTCACGACCGAGTCCCCACGCCTTCCGCCGCCGCTCTGATTTTTCGGCGCGCGCTTTCCAACGCCACCAGCTCTTCGAAAAGTGACTCATGGTCAGCGGGCATCTTCAGTGGGTTGACCCGCTCGAGCTGCTTCCGAATGACGTCGGCCCGGCGCTTCAGCGAAAACTCCTCCAGGCGCAGGAAGAGCCGCTCGACGTAGTTCCCGTTCGGCTCGCCGGCCGACTTCAACGGTTCCACACTGACCGCGGCCAGAAGACGGGCCAGCTGGTCGCCTCCCCGCTCGTGGGCCTTCGACACGAGCTCGGCCGGCGACACCGGGAACCCGTTCGGTTGAAGCGTGTCGACGATGAGCTCGAACGCCTTCCGGTGGGTGGCCTTGGCAAATCGAGAGGCGTCCAGCTTCGGAATCCACTCGGCGCACAGGGTCGGCGCCTGAATCAGGAGTTTCAAAATCTCGCGCTCCACGTCCTCGTCCGGGGCTACCCGCGCAACTTCCTGCCGGGCGCGACCTCCCGATCCGGTGTCCTCCGTCATCTGTTGCAGCATCTGCATCACGGACCGCTCCGGCTCCCTGGTCTTATGCGCGACTACCCGCACGTATTCATCTCGTCTAACGGGATCCTCGACTCCGAGGATCACCGCGACGCCGGCGCGGGCGGCTCGGACCCGGCCTTCGATGTCCTCGAGGCTTCGGCCGGAGAGCGCGCGGTCGATCATGTACTCCACCAACGGCCTGGCCTGGGCGGCCAGCTCCAAAAAGGAATCTCCTCCAGAGGCCAGGACGAAGTCCGCCGGATCCTGCCCCTCTGGAAGAACGAGGACCGAGAGGTTGACGGCGTACCGCTGATGAAATTGGAACGCTCGCTCCGCCGCCCTCGCTCCGGCTTCATCTGAGTCGAACGCCAGCACCGCCGTTTCGGTGAACCGGGAGAGAACGCGAATGTGGTCCTCGCCAAGCGCCGTCCCGCACGTCGCAACCGCGCCCGGGACCCCCGCCTGATCGAGGGCGATAACGTCGGTGTACCCCTCCACCAGGAACGCCCGTCCGACCCGCGTGATGTCGGACTTGGCGCGGTGCAGGTTGTACAGCAGCTCCCCTTTCCGGTAGATCGGCGTCTCCGGCGAGTTGACGTACTTGGGGGCGTTCGACGTGGTGCCGGGTCTCGCGAGGAGCCGCCCGCCGAACCCGACGGTGTTTCCGGAAAGATCGTGGATCGGGAACATCAGCCGGGACCTGAACCTGTCGCGGAAGCTCCCCGCGTCGTCCTTGAGCACCAGGCCGGCTTCGAGAAGGAGTTCGGGCGAATACGTTTTGGATAGCCGCTTCAGGATGAAGTCGGAATACCCCGGGGCGTAGCCGATCCCGAACCGCTCGACGCTTCCCTTTCCGAGGCCTCTGCTCTCCAAGTAGTTTCGGGCTTCACCAGCCTCGCGGCCGTCGAGAAGCATGCGGTGATACAGCCGAGCGGTTTCCGCGACTGCTCGGTTCATGGCCTGGCGCCGCCCGGCGGTTCGCTTGGCGCCGGCGCCCGATTCACCCTCGTACCGGAGGGTGATCCCGGACTGCTGCGCCAGGCGCTCGACCGCTTCGATGAACGACAGGCCTTCCACCTTCTCGATGAAGCGGAAGAGATTTCCACCCTCGCCGCAGCCGAAGCAGTAGTAGACCTGCTTGGACGGACTCACCGAGAAAGACGGCGTCTTCTCGGGGTGAAACGGGCATAGACCGACCAGAGAATCTCGCCCGGCCTTCTTGAGTTGGAGATGTCCCGAGATGACCTGGACGATGTCGGTGCGTTCCCTGACGGCTTCGAGATCTTCCTGCCGGATGCGTCCTGCCATCCGCTCTGTTCCTCCCTAAAGCATCCAGCCCCGGGGAAGGAAGAGCTGCTCGTAGGTTCGCAGCGCGAACCGGTCGGTCATCCCGGCGATGTAGTCCGCAACCCTGGTGGGAAGGTCGCCAGGAGCCGAGGCATATTCGGCGGGGACCGCTTCTGGGTGCTGAAGGTAGTACTCGAACAGTGACCTGACCACTTGTATCGCTTTCTCCTGTTCCGCTCTCGCATCGTCCCGCAGGTACACGGTGTCGAACAGGAAATCTCGCAGCGCGTTCAACGCGCGAAGCGTCATGGACGATAGTCGAATCTCCTCGGCTCGCTCGCTCTCGGCCACGAGGTCCTGGACCAGCGTCCGAACTCGTTCGGAATGCGTGCTTCCGAGGATGTCCAAGACCTCGTTCGGCAGCTCATCGGGAGTCAAGATCCCGGCCCGCAGCGCATCGTCGACGTCGTGGTTGACGTACGCGATGCGGTCGGCGAACCGGGCCACCTGTCCTTCCAGAGTGGAAGGGAGCGGCATCGACCACGTGTGATTCACGATGCCGTCTCGGACCTCCCAGGTCAGGTTCAAGCCGCGACCCTGGTCCTCGAGGTATTCGACGATTCGCAGGCTTTGTTCGTTATGCCGGAACGGCCGGCTCAGGAAGGGCGTCAGCGCCTCTTCGCCGAGGTGACCGAACGGCGTGTGGCCGAGGTCGTGACCGAGCGCGATCGCTTCGGTGAGGTCCTCGTTGAGGCGAAGCGCGCGGGCCGCAGTTCGAGCGATTTGCGAGACCTCGAGGGTATGCGTGAGGCGGACGCGGTAGTGGTCGCCCTCGGGCGAGATGAACACCTGCGTCTTGTGCTTCAGGCGCCGGAACGCCTTGGCGTGGATGATCCGATCGCGGTCGCGCTGGAACTCCGTGCGAAGAGGATCGGCGTTTTCGGGACGATCCCGGCCTTTCGATTCGGCGGAGAGGACCGCTCGCTGGGAGAGGACCTGTCGCTCGATCTCCTCGGTCCGCTCACGCACGGTCGTACTCGTGGTTTTCACGCGCCGACTCAGCGTAACACCGGCCTCCGACGAGTCCGCTAGCGGCCGAGGAGTCGGTAATAAAGGTACGCGAAGGTCTCTCGCGAATATCCACCGAGGCGCTTCCACTGGCTCCTTGCGGCCGACTGCCAGGTGGCCGAAACGTAGGCGCGCATCCCGAGGTCTCTGGCCATTCTTCTCACCCGAAGGTTGTGCCACGGGTCCGAGACGAGCATGACGGTTTCCAGGTCCTGTTCTTGCATGAAGTCGGCCGCGGCGCGAAGACTCTCGAACGTGCTGTTTCCTTCGGGCTCCGCGGAAACCGCCGATTCGGGCAGCCCGTTGGAGATCAGCCAAGCGCGTCCCGTGTCGGCCTCGGTCGCCACATCCCCTGGTTGCTTTCCACCGAGAACCAGCAGGCGCGGGGCAAACCCGCGCCGATACAGGAGAGCCGCATGCTCGAGCCGGCCCTGGAAGGTCGGCGACGGCCGGCGCCCGTACATTGCAGCGCCCAGAACCGCGATCACGTCGACGCGGTCAACGTGGCTCGCCTCGTCGTCGTGAGCGGCCTGCCATACCGCCACGCCGCTGGCCAGGATCAATCCAAGGGGGAGCACAACGGCAACGGCAAGGAGCAGGAGGGGGCCGCGGCGGATCCGCACGGTTCTCCACGGTAACACGGGCCTGTTGCCCTGCCGTCACCGTTCACGTCTCACATAGATCTTCACTCCTTCTTCGTCCGGAACCATCAGGTAGACGCGACCGTCCGGCCCAGATGCAAGATGCCGAACCTGCTCCTCGACGCTCACCTTCGGTTCCGGCAGGCGTTCCCAGACGAGCGGTGAGCGATCGACACCCAGACGCAGATACCACGCGCCTCCGCCGAACCGCTCCGCGTGTGATGGCCTGGCCGGTGCCACGCGAACGTAGATGCCGACCGCGTTGTGGAAGGTCGCTTCAATGGCAGGGCCGACGAGCGCAGGAAGCTCCTTCGGCGGCTTTCCCCCGAACACCGATACATGGATCGGTTGTACTGCCTGCATCGCGCCTCGTGTCGAGGTGAATTCGAGATCCTGATCGCCCGGCGCCCGAATATCGACCCACGTCCCCTCGCCGACAGGCACGCCGGGAAGCAAGCGGAGCCTCCCTCGCAATGGAAGCTCGCCGTATCCGATTGGTCCCGTCCCGGGCGGATCGGCATACCCGCCGATTCGAGCAATGAGGCGGCCCACCGACGGGAGGAGGAGGCTCAGGGCGACTGGATGCGAGCCGTCCTTCACGGCTTCGGGAACGCGTCGTCGCTCCGGCCCGATCGTCGTGAGGGTGGCTCGAGCGAACTCCTCCTCTACGACGTACACCCGATCTTTCAACACGGCCACGTCCTTGGGACGCGGTGAGAGCCGGTCGAGCTTGAACCCACTCACCTCTTCGATGAAGTCGCCTGTTCGCGAGAACCGAGCTACGCGCTTCTTGACGCCGTCCAGGATCCAGAACGACTCGTCGTCAGCGACGGCGAACGACCTCGGCAACAGGGGCAGCGATCCTCGTTCTCGATTGAAGAAGTACCCCAGCTCCTCCGCGCGGGCACCGAATGGGATCGAGGTCACGAGGCGCCACGGAGCCGGTCGCTCGGAGAGATCGGCCCGTAGCTCGATCTGTGGAAGCGTCGCCGGCTGTGGCGACGGCGTGACCGCGGGAGACTGTTGTGGACGCTGGGCCCCGCGGTGGCGCTCGTCGGTGCCGCAACCAACCAGGATCAACGTTACGGAAGCAGCGGCGGCGAGAAGCCGGTGCCTCACCGCTGGGCTCCGCCGCCCCATCATGCGCAGTTGGGATAGCACTCCGGCGTCCAGCCCTCACGTTTGACCGCCACGTACGCCGAGTCGTACCTGTAGCCACGTTCATTCACGTCCGTACCGCTTCGGTCGTTGGCGGCCTCGATGATCCAATCCGTATTCGAGCTCGGGTTGTTCGTCGAATAGAGCATCCCGACGTGGCCCCGCCTCGCGAACGCATCCATGATCGCCGTCCTCGAGCGAGACTTGCTGATGCGGTGGAACGGGTCGGACGAAACCGGTGAATGAAAGTCGTAGGACGAGTACGGGCCGTGGATGTTCTGGAACTTGTTCCACCAATGGAAACCGCTTGCACCGACACTGTTCTTGAGCTCCCAAGACTTGAACACGAAGCCGGAGCAGTCGGGTCCTTCGCCCGACGAGTCGGGGGCTCCGGGTGTGTCATCGACGTTGTTGTTGTTCCAGCAGCCGCCGCCCCACTCGTACCCTTCGTTGTCGGCCACGGCGGCGTAGGACCGCGCCTGAGAGTGCTTGTAATACGAGTCGGCGTGGTTGTCGCGATAGCAATTCC
>JALYGK010000158.1 GCA_030777105.1 Actinomycetota bacterium
GTGTCGCCCGTTTCCGACACGCTCATACAGCAGCTTTCGGCAGCGGGGCTCGACGGGATCGAAGCGGCGCATCCGGATCATCCTCCTGATCTCGAAGCGCACTACGTGTCACTGGCAGAGCGGCTCGGCCTGTGCTGGACGGGATCCTCCGACTGCCACGGTTCCATCTACGATCCCGTTCGCCTCGGGATGCGGACGACACCCGTGGAGCAGCTCGAGGAGCTAAAGGCGCGAAAGTTGCGGCCGCCCGCCGTGTCGGGGCAAGCTTCGAGCGACTAGCCGGGGGCGCCCGCCCGAGTGAGAGACTGAAACCGTGAGTGCCGATCAACAACGCGCCATCGAGCGCCTGAGGGACGGCGAAAAGCTGCTTCGGCGGGCGGAGAAAGCGCTGACCGAGATCAAGGTCGCTCAGGGTCTTTCCCACGACCACGCGTCGGTGCTCGCCGCGCTTCGGATCTACCTGAAGGGCGATCCCGGAAAGTCGCTGGAGGACCTCCTGACCGCGGCGGGAGACCTCGGATCGACCGCCAGCCTGGAAGGGCTGCTCGAGGAGAAGGGCGCGAAGAAAGCGAAACGGACTCTCGACGACGCCCTGACCGAGAAAAGAAAGAAGCCGACGCTGGACGACGTTCTGGCGCCGAAGCCCAAGACCGAATAGATCTAGCCGAACCGCGACGGGTCGAAGGGCCCGGGACCGAACGGCAGGGCGTGCCCGGCCACCATCGAAGCCACCAGTCGCGCGGTTCCGCCGCCCAGGATCACGCCGAGAGAGCCGTGGCCCGACGCAACGAACAGTCCGGGACGAACCTCTCCGACCACGGGCCGTCCGTCCGGAGTCATCGGCCTCATTCCCCACCACGCACCGTGGACCGGAGCTTCCGAGAGCGATGGAACGAGTTCAACCGCGCCGGCAAGCAGTTGGTGCGGGACCGATGGATCGTCGGGTTCAGGTGTGAACGCGAACTGCCGCGAGCCTCCGATCAACATCGTTCCGTCGGCGTTCGGCTGGAGCATTGTTCCGATCATCTGTGGCGGCAACGCTGCACCGATCAGATCGGCAGCCCGGACGGGGTGTGCGGCATCCGGGTCTGGTGGAGCGTGCCACCCCGCTCGCGACACCAGCCGCCCCAAGGGGAGCCGGTCTGGATCCAGGCTGACCAGCCACCCGCGAGCACCCGTGATCGGCATGGACACATCTGCGGATCTGAGGAGTGCGGGCGTCCACGGGCCGGCCGCAACGACGACGACGTCCGCGCCCACACGGCCCTCGTCCGTCAGGACACCGCGCACTCTGTCGCCGTCGGTGGCGAGCGAGCGGACGGAGAGGTGCGTTTGAATCGTCCCTCCGGAAGCGGACGCGGCAAGCGCGAACGCGACGGTGAGGAGCCCCGGGTGCAGCCGCCGCCCGTCGTGGAAAAGCCATCCCTCCGCCACCCGTTCATCGAGGTCGGGCTCGAGCTGGTGGACCGCGGCTCCATCAAGGTGCTCGACCTCCACACCGCAGGCCGCGGCGGCCTCGGCTTCGACGCTCGCCGCCTTGCGCTCGGCCGGGTCATCCAGAGCGACGAGCAGGTAGCCGACCGGTTCTGAATCCATTGCCACGGGGACGGGCGCCGCCGGCGCCAGTTGACCGTACGAGTCGAGCGAGGACGCCGCCATGGCGACCAGCGCCGGGTCGAGCGGCGAAAGCAACAACCCGTGATTGCGACCCGACGCACCGGCGGCGAGCTCCGAGCGTTCGATCAGGACAACCTTCGCTCCCCGCGAGGCGAGCTCGTATGCGCACGCGCACCCGATGATGCCGCCGCCGACCACGACGACGTCTGCCCCTTTGGACATGAGAGCTTCCTACCGAGGAAAGACGCGATCGATCGCTGCTCTGGTCTTGTCGACCGCTTCGGTGATCTCCTCGTCGGTGATGACATATGGCGGCCCGAGCATCACCACGTCGCCGTTGACGCCGTCGGCCGAGCCCGTCGCCAGATAGAGAATGAGTCCCTCCTCCATGGCAGCGCCCACGACGCGCTCGCTGACGCGGTCCGACCGCTGGAACGGCGACTTGGAATAGGCGTCGGCGACGAGCTCGATGCCGATCATGAGCCCAAGACCGCGGACTTCCCCGACGTGCGGGTGGAGCGAGAGGGCCTGGCTGAGCTCTTTCAAGAGTCGCTCGCCCTTCACCCTGCTCGCTTCGACGAGATCCTGCTCTCGCATCTTCCGGAGGACGGCACGCCCCACGGCTGCCCCGACCGGTGAGTGGGAGAACGTGAAACCGTGGACGAAGCCGGACCGTTGGATCGTCTCGAATACTTCTCCGGAAGCCGCCACCAGTCCCAACGGCCAGTACCCGGACGATGCCGCCTTGCCTGCAATGAGGATGTCGGGGCGGACGTTCCAGTGCTCGGTTCCGAACCAGCGGCCTGTTCGGCCGAACCCCGTCATGACCTCATCGGCGATGAGCAGAACGCCGTAGTCGCGGCACACCTGTTGGATGTTCATCCAGTAGTCGTCCGGAGGAACGGCGGCTCCCAGTGTGGCGCCCACCACGGGCTCCGCGACGAAGCACGCAACCGTCTTCGGACCCTCTTTCCGGAACGCTTGCTCCAGGATGTCGGCGTGCCGTTCCCCGCAGAAGTCGGGGTGGGTCGGCAGCGGGCACCGATACTCGTACACCCGAGGCACGTGCTTGGCCCGGCCCAGCCACGGACGGTAGGGGCGGCGAAGGGGACCGCGGCCCGAGGCGTCGAGCGCCCCAAGCGAGTTCCCGTGATACGAGCCGACCCGCGCGATGACCTTGTGCCGGGACTCGTCTCCGCGAGCCAGGTGGTACGCCCGGGCCAGTTTCAGGGCCGTCTCCATCGCCTCGCTGCCGCCCGAAACCGGATAGATCTTCGGCAGCTCCATGGGGAGCAGGAGGGACAGTTCAGAGGCGTAGGCCTCGAGGGCCTCGCTGGTGAACTGCGTTCCGTGGACGTAGGCCACCCGGCTTGCCTGCTCGACCATGGCCCGGACGACGTCGGCGTCACCGTGCCCCACCCCGACCACCAGTGCGCCGCCCGACGCGTCCAGATAGCGGTTTCCGTCTACATCCCATATGGACGCGCCATGGGCCAGGGCCACCGTGGGGAGACGGCGGTCCATGATGCGCGGGAAGACGGCGCTCATGGGGCGCATCATCTCAGGTGAAGCGGATCTTGTGGGTCGATCATCGGCGGTACGTCCCTTCCGGATCGAGCTCCTCCCTGATCAGGCGAAGCTCGTGATCGGTGGGCGGTGGTGTTTCCTCCACGTCATCGCCGATGTCCAGCTTCCAGCCGGTGTTGTCGAGGATCTGTTGTCGAGGGACTTCCGGGTGGATGCTCGCCACGTACATCTCACCGCTTTCGTCGCGGAACCGGTACACGCCGAGGTCGGTCACCACCACCGACGGACCTTCTCCCAGCCACTCTTTTGGCCTCGCACCGGCCAGATGTCCGGGGCTGGTCCGGAAATCGATTCGTTCCACGAACGAGCGTTTGGACTGCGGCATGATCACGAACACCTTCCTCGAGTTAATCGCGATTTCGCAGGCGCCGCCGGAGCCGGGAAGGCGGACCTTGGGGTTGTCGTACGGCCCGATAACCGTGGTGTTGATGTTGCCGAACCGGTCGATCTGCGACGCGCCGAGGAAGCCGACGTCGACCAGCCCACCCTGGAGGTAATACGCGAACAGGTCGAACATGTTCGTGGCCTGGAGGCTTCCGGTGACCAGCGTGGGATCGCCGATCGATAGAGGAAGACGGGGCGGGATGGCGCCAAACACTCCCGACTCGTAGACCAGCTCGAGTTCGGGGGCCACGGTTCGACGGGCGAGGTTGCATGCGATGTTCGGCGGCCCAACTCCAACGAAGCAGACTCGTTCGCCAGCGAGCTGGCGCGCGGACGCCACGATCATCATCTCGGAGGGCGTGTAGCCAGGATCGGCGTCGTCAGTCACAGGCGAGGATCTTAAGCATTGAGTCCGAACGAAGACGCCGGTCAGTCGTAACGCCCGTAGTTGACGGGTTGGGACCACCGCTCGCCGGGGGCCAGCTCGGCCCATCGCTGCTCTCCAACCTTCTCGACGTACTCGCCGTGGGACTCCAATTCGAACACCCACTCCTTCAGCCACTGCTCCAGGACGCCCGGATCCCGGCTGATCTGGTCCCACTCCAGGTAGAAGCGGTTGTCTCGGTCGTAATACCCCTGCGCATACGACGGGTGGCAGGCACGCGGCTCGACGACCACCGCGTCCACGATCAGCCCGGGAATCACGGTGCGATTGGGATCGCTCCGAACGGTCTCCTCGTCGACGAGCTCCTCACACACCACGATGACGCGCTCGGCCGCAAACGCCGCCTCTTTCTGGCACCCCAAGAGGCCCCAGATCTGCGTGTTGCCGTCCTCGTCCGCTCGCTGGGCATGCACCACGGTGACGTCCGTTTTCAACGGAGGAACTGCGTAGACCTGCTCGTCGCCGAAGGGTGATGAGATGGGGACGATCCGCTCGTTCGCCTTGGGCAGGTCGCTGTCGAAATAGCTTCGAATGGGGAAGAACGGAAGGTTCGACGCTCCTGCCACGTATCGGCAGACCATGCCGAAGTGGCTGTACTCCTCCACTTGCAGCCTGTCGCCGTCGCCGTGTTCGACCGCCCTGCGGATGGCATGCAGGGAGCCCACTCCAGGGTTCCCGAGCCATGAGAACACAAGCTTCCTCGCGACCCCCGCCGCAATCATCTGGTCGTAGATGACGTCGGGAGTGAGGCGGCACAGCGTCAGGTCGCGTTTTCGCTGCCGAATGATCTCGTGGCCGGCAGCAAAACAGATGAGGTGGGTGAACCCCTCGATGGCGACCGTGTCGCCGTCTCGAATGAGGTCTCGGACGGCGTCCCGAAGGGACCCGACCTTCGATGTGCCGGGCAAGGGTCGGCCTCAGGCGCCCTCGGGGGCCGAGGCATCGTCGGAACGTGCGACACGCTTCGCAGCCACCTCTCGGCAGCTCGCTTCGAAGATCTGAAGTCCCGTCGCGACCTGCTCTTTGGACACGACCAACGGCGGGGAGATCCGGATGGCCGAATCGCCGGTCCGAAGCGTGAGCAGACCCCGCCGGAGACACGCCAGTTCGACGGCGTCGGCAACGTCCGCATTCGCGAATTCGGCGCCGACCATGAGTCCGAGCCCGCGGACCTCCGTGATGAGCGCCTGGTCATGCTGAAGCCTCTCCAGCCGCTCCATGAGATGCGCTCCGACTTGAGCGGCGTTCTCGATGAGCCCGTCCTCGAGGAGGTCGATCGTGGCGAGCGCCGCCGCGCAGGCAAGTGGGTTTCCGCCGTACGTGGATCCGTGCGCTCCCTTCTGCCAGGTCATCACATCGGCGCGGGCAGTCATGCCGCCGAGCGGCAAGCCGCTCGCGATTCCCTTTCCGGTCAGGACGATGTCGGGCTCGACGCCGTCGTGCTCGACCGCCCACATCCTTCCGGTCCTTCCCATCCCCGACTGGACCTCGTCGGCGACCAAGAGGATGCCGTGTTCAGAGCAGAGGTCGCGCAGTTCACGAAGCCATCCAGCGGGTGGAAAGACATATCCCCCTTCTCCCTGCACCGGTTCAACGAAGATGGCGGCGATCTCTGACGGAACCACCAGCCGCCTGAAGATCACCGACTCGATGTAGTCCTGGGCGGGCACGCCGAACGGCGCGTGGAGAACGCCTGGGAGCATGGGGCCGAACCCCTGGTGGTACTTCGCCTGAGACGCGGTCAGCGAGACGCTCCCGTACGAGCGGCCGTGGAAGGACCCGATGAACGCGATCAAGTACTGGCGGCCGGTATGCTGCCGGGCCAGCTTGATGGCCGCTTCCACTGCTTCGGTTCCCGAGTTGGTGAGGAACGAGCGGGTCGGCCCTGAGATGGGCGAGACCTTGTCGAGCCGCTCGCACACCTCGGTGTAGACCGGCAAGTAAAAGTCGCTCGCCGAATAGTGCAGTAGCTGTTCGCTCTGGCGGTGGATCGCCTCGACGACCTTGGGATGCGAGTGTCCGGTGGAGCACACCGCGATTCCGGCGTTGAAGTCCAGGAACACGTTTCCGTCGACGTCCTCCAGGATGGCGCCGGCACCTCTGAGCGGCGCGAAGTCGTACGCGCGGGGAAGCGAGGGGCTCGCGACCTGGGCATCTCGTTCGACGACCTCGAGCGTCTTCGGGCCAGGAACTTCGGTTCGGAGCCGCGGACCCGTCAGCGCGGCGAGATCTTCGTATGCCACTCGCGCCTAGTCCTCGATGACCGTCTGGCTCTGCTCCCGGAGGTACTGCTGGACGTAGTGAAGTCCGCCGCCGGCCTTGCCGGTCGTGCCGGAGCCCTTCCAACCACCGAACGGCTGCATGCCCGGCCAGGCTCCGGTGGTCGCGCCCGCGCGCCGGTTGACGTACACGACACCCGCCTGAATGTTCTCGAGGAACTTCTGGATCTCCGACCGATCCTGGGAGTAGAAGCCGGCCGTCAGTCCGTACTCCGTCTCGTTCGCCAGCTTCAGACCCTCGTCGATGGAGTCCACGGGTGCGACCGCCACGAACGGCACGAAGAGTTCCTCCTTCCACACCCGGTGACCGGGAGGCGCCTCGACGATCGTTGGTGACGCGAACAGTCCTCGCCCCAGATCACCCTCCGTGACGCGCTTGCCGCCGACGAGCAACCGGCCGCCCTCCTTCTCCACGTCCTCGGCGGCCCGCTCGAACGTCTCGAGAGCGCGCTCGTTGATGACCGGTCCGGTGTACGTCTCTCGGTCGAGCGGGTTACCGACCTTGAGCTTCGAGGTCTTGTCGACGAGACGCCCGATGAAGTCGTCGTAGACGGCGCCCTCCACGTAGACGCGTGACGTCGCCGAGCACTTCTGTCCGCTGAACCCGAACGCCGACCGCATGACGCCTTCGGCCGCCTCGTCCAGGTCGGCCTTCGACGACACGATGACGGGGTTCTTCCCTCCCATCTCGCAGATTGCCGGCTTCGGGTAGTCCTTGGCGAAGTTCTTGTAGATCTGCATGCCGACCTCATAGGACCCGGTGAAGGTCAGGCCGTCGACGTGGGGGTGCTGCCACAGCGCCTGGCCGACAGTTGAACCGGGTCCGGTGATGACGTGGAACGCTCCTGCCGGTACCCCTCCGTCCCGGATGCATTCGTACAGCTTCAGCGCCGTGAAATAGCCCTGGTGCGAAGGCTTCAGGACGACGGTGTTGCCCGCGACGAGCGCTCCACCGGCCGGACCGCCGGCAAGGGCCATCGGGAAGTTGAAGGGGCTGATCACGGCCCACACGCCATACGGCTTCATGACGCTTCGGTTGTGCTCGTTGTCCGAGAGCGCATCCATGGGGAAGCTGAAGCCCTCGTTCTCCTCCATCTGCGTGCAGTAGTACCGAATGAGGTCCGCCGTCTCTTCGACGTCGCCCAGGGATTCCAGCCGGCTCTTTCCGACCTCGATGGACATGAGGGCGGCCAGCTCGTAGACCCGTTCGGAAATCATGTCGGCGACCTGCCGCATGATCTTCACGCGCTCGCGCCACGGTGTCCCCGACCACTGCGGGAAGAACGCCTTCGCCGCGGCCACGGCGTCGTTTGCGTCCTGCTCGGTGGCTTGGGCGAAGTGCCCGATGACGATGTCGCGGTCGATCGGCGACCGTTCCTCGGCGTAGCCAGCGCCCTCGCGCGCTTCGCCGTTCACGTAGAAGTGATGCTTCTCTCCGAGCCATGAGGACTTGACCGTCTCCACGGCCTTCTCGAACGCGGCGTGGAGCTCTTCGTTGTCCGCCCGCATGGTGGCGTAGGTGATCTTGACTCTGGTCTGTGCCATCAGGCCGTCCTCCGCGTGTTGTTCCTCAGAATTCTTCGAGCGATGTTACTCGGTGCTCGGATTCCGGCGATGTGTAGCCGGTTGAGGCCGCTGCGCGTGGCGCGGCGGTTCGAATGTCAGACCCCCTCTTTACAATGCGAACATGCGTTCGAGGGTTGCAGAGTTCGAGGAACGAGTCAGATCGGCACTCGAGTCATATCCCGAGGACCCATCGAACCTCGAGTCCGCAGATCTGGAGGAGGGGTGCGCCGGCCTGCAACGAATCATCCAGGCGGCCGAGGCCAAGAAGCTTCTGTGGCTGGCGGAGGTCCAGCGCCGGGCGTCGTTTCGGCGGGACGGGTACCTGTCGGCGACCGATTGGCTCTCCGACCGGTTCAACGTCACCCGTGGGTCCGCCAAGGATCAGATCAAAACCGCCGGGGCGCTTGAGGCGCTCCCAGAGGCGAGAGAAGCACTTCAGGCGGGAGAAGTATCGTCCTCCGCGGTCCGGATCCTGACCGCGGCATGGGAGTCCCACCCTGAGGCGTTTGAGGCATCTGGGTCGTCGCTCCTGGAGGAAGCGAAGAGCAAGCGGGTTGGCGACCTCAGGCGGACGGTGGAGGACTGGCGCCACCGCCAGGATCGGGAGCAAGGCCTTCAGGAAGCGGAGCGAAAAAGGGAGCGCCGGGGCCTCGACATCTGTCCCACCGCCTCAGGGATGGTCGGCGTGGGCGGAGAGCTCGACCCGGAAGGCGGCGAATGGCTCCTCACCGCCGTGCAGGCGGTCGTGGATGCGGACGTGAAGACAGGCGGATCTGACTTTCGAACGCCAAGACAACGGCGAGCCGATGCGTTGGTGGAGCTGGCCAGGCGGTACCTGGATTCCTCAGACCGGCCTTCTGCGGGTGGGGAGCGCCCCCACCTGACCGTGACCGTGGACCTCGATGTGCTGCGGCGCCTGAAGGAGGGGACGGCAGAGCTCGATCACGGCGGCCCGGTCCATCCGGAGACCGCCAGGCGCCTTGCCTGCGACGCGTCGGTCCGCCGGGTGGTGCTCGGTCCTTCCTCAGAACCGCTTGACGTGGGCCGCCAGACCCGGATGATCCCGGCCGGCCTCCGCCGGGCGGTGATCCTTCGGGACAAGACCTGCCGGTACCCGGGGTGCGACAGGCCCCACGCCTGGTGCGACGTCCACCACATCACGCATTGGGCCGACGGGGGCACGACCGCTCTTTCGGACGTCATGCTGGCGTGCCGGCCTCACCACGTCCTGCTGCATGAAGGTGATTTCACCGTCGAGCGCTCGGGAGACGATCTGGTGTTCAGAAGGCCCGATGGATCGGTGATCGAGGACAACCGGGCGCCGCCATAGATCGGGACGGGTCCCAGTAAGACTGCGTCCGGTGACCGTTCCTCGATAGCTCTCTGCGGCGTTACTGTCCCTAAATGGACCAGAACGACCTCTCCCCGCGGGCCCGGCACGCGCGCAAGCTCTTCGCCGACCTGCCGTCCACGTATGACGGCCTGGGGCGGTTGGTCTCCTTTGGGCAGGACCCTCGGTGGCGGCGGTTCATGGTCTCCCGGCTCCCGGTTGACCCTGACGCGCGAGTCCTCGACGTGGCCACGGGAACGGCGGCGGTTGCCATTGAAATCGCTCGCCGAACGGGATCGCGGCTCGTCGGCCTCGATCAGAGCGATCCGATGGTTCGCGAAGGAATCCGAAGGGTGAGCCGCGCGAATCTCGAGGGCCGGATTCGGTTCGTCCTCGGTTCCGCGGAGCGCCTGCCCTTCCAAGATGCCTCGTTCGACGCGGTTACCTTCGCCTACCTCCTCCGCTACGTCGACGACGTCGGCTCGACCTTAAAGGAGCTGGCTCGTGTGGTCCGGCCCGGGGGCGTGCTCGCGGGGCAGGAGTTTCATGTGCCGCCTCGCACGCTGTTTCGGGTGCCGTGGAAGGCTTACACCCGTGGTGTCATGCCGTTGGTCGGCCGCGTCGTTTCGCGGCAGTGGCGCGATGCCTTCTCATTCTTGAGCGACAGCATCCCTGACTTCTACCGCCGTTATCCCCTGGAGAAGCAGCTCGAGCTGTGGCGGGCCGCAGGCATGGACGACGTGCAAGCTCGCGTCATGTCCCTCGGCGCCGCCGTGGTGGTCTCGGGAACGAAACGTGGCTCGGGATAGCGACGAACGCCGCCCCGTCGCCATTACGGAGGGCGAAGCGGAAACGGCTCGCCCCGCGTTCTACGCTCTGCGGTCCGGCGGCTGGCGCGACTACGTCACGCTGCTTCACGTTCCTTACACGCTGTGGCACCTCTCGTACGTCGTGTTCGGCGCCGCGGTCGCGCCTCTCATGGACGGTCGCCGGCTGGGTGCGACCCTGGTCGGGTTCTTCTTGGGAGTCGGGCTCACCGCGCA
>JALYGK010000159.1 GCA_030777105.1 Actinomycetota bacterium
ACCTTGGGTCCTTCCTCCAGCTTCTGGAGCACATCCGTGATCGACATGTTCGTCGTGAGGTTGGTGTACCGACCGGCCTTGAAGTCGCTGCTGATGCCGCGGAACCTCAAGAGGAGCCGGAACGCGAGCGCCGAACGAATCACGCCTCGGTCCTCCAAGAGCTCGCCGACCTCGGCGCCAGTGCTTCCGGTCGGGATCGTCAGTGAAATCCGTCTCTGGGGACCCGACGCGCCGGTTGCCCACGTGTAGTACCCGAAAACGGCCGCTCCCCCGCCGCCAAAAAGGAGAATCAGGAAAAGGAGAATGGCAAGGCCGCGCAGGCGCCGTCGCCTTCGAGTGCGCACGGAACGCTGGGGGGCAATATCCAGCATTGGGTCAGGATATCCAAAAGAGTGGTTGTCCTCGTCCGCCCGGAGGTCCTCAGCGTAAGCCCTCCAGGTAGGACTGCAGGATCACCACCGCGGCTGCCTGGTCGATGACGTCCCGGCGGCGACGCGGGTCGACCCCCGCGCCGGTGAGACCGCGGCCGGCCTCCACGGTGGACAGGCGCTCGTCGTGCAGGACGACCCTGATCCCGAGAAAACCCCCAAGCGCTTCTGCGAAGCGTTCGGCGTGTTCGGCGGCTTCACCTGCTTCGCCGGAGAGCGAGAGCGGATGACCAACGACGATCTCCGTCACGCCATGCTCCTTTACCAACGCCGCGATCGCCTTGACGTCCTCCGGGGCGCCGGTCCGGACGGTCCCGAGCGCAACGGCAACTCGCCGGTCCGGATCCGAGATCGCCACGCCGATGCGCGACTGGCCGAGATCGAGGCCGAGTACGGGGCCCTTTCGTGATACCTGACGAGGTTCGTCAGCCACTGACCAGCTGCTGCAGGCGCCCGGGGATCGTCCGCAGCGCCTCGTGAAGAGCGTCGGTTTTCGGCCCTCCACCCATCGCCAGGTCCGGCTTCCCGCCGGCTTTTCCGCCAACGGCCTTGGCCGCGGGCTCCAACAGCGCTCCGGCCGTGAGGCCTTTGGAGAGCAACTCCTTGGTGAGTGCGGCGACGAGCAGCGTCCTTCCGGAACCTGAACCGGCCAGCACCACCGCGGCCGGCTCGTGGACCAGCCGGTTTCTCAGCTTCAGGGCCAGCTCCCGCAACTCCCCCGCCTCGCGCCCGTCGAACGTTTCCAGGACCAGCTTCACGCCACCAATGTCGGTTGCCGCGTTCAGGAGGCGCTCGACCTCTGCACCCTGCTCTACCTGGCGAATCTTCCCGAGCTCGCTTTCCAGCTGCTTGATTCGCGCGACCGCCTGCCGCACTCGCTCAGGCGTCGTCTGGAGGTCGCCGCCTCCCACCGCTTCCACGACTTCCTCGAGCAGCCTGCGTTCCACGTTGATCTGCTTGAGCGCGTCTGGACCAACCAGCGCTTCGGCCCGCCGAAACCCAGACCCGATGCTGGCCTCGGACACCAGGCGCATCAGCGCCACCTCACCGGTGTGGCGCACGTGGGTGCCGCCGCACAGCTCGACCGAGTAGTCCCCCACTTCGACGACACGAACAAGCTCGCCGTACTTCTCGCCGAACAACGCGATGGCGCCCTGACTACGGGCGAAATCGAACGTCGTCTCGTACGCCCGCACGGCATCGTCTTCGGCTAACCGTCGGTTCGCCAGGTATTCCATCTCTTCGAGAGAATGACGCGGGACCGGTTCGAAGTGCGTGAAGTCGAACCGAAGACGCCCCGGCACGACGAGCGATCCCGCCTGCCGGGCGTGCTCGCCGAGAAACTGGCGGATCGTGTGATGCAGAACGTGCGTTGCCGTATGGGACCGGGCGGTCGCCTCGCGTCTCGCGGCGTCAACCTCCGCCTCCATCTCCTCCCCCTGGCGGACTTCACCGGACGAGACGACGCCCTCATGGACGATGATGCCGCCGGGTCCGGGCTTCGTGTCGGTGATCTGTATGGTCCCGGACGGCGTGCGGATGGTCCCGTGATCCCCGATCTGCCCGCCACCCTCGGCGTAGAACGGCGTCCGGTCGAGCACCACGCGAATACGTTCACCTTCAGGTGCCGCTTCGGTGATCGAGCCGTCCTTCACCATCCCGATCACGCGGCCCTCGGCCGTCAGGCGTTCGTACCCAAGGAAGTCCGTCGGGCCGGCGGCACCGGCCACCTCGCCCAGGACGCTCTCCACCGGACCGCCCTTGCGCGCAGCATCTCTGGCCCGCTTCCGCTGCTCGTCCATGAGCGTGGCGAACTCGTCCGTGTTCACGCTCAGGCCCGCGTCCCGCGCCATCTCGATGGTCAGTTCGAGCGGGAACCCGTGCGTGTCGTGCAGCTTGAACGCCACGGAGCCCGGCAGCACCTTCGAACCGTGCCTCGCCGCTCTTTCGGCCTCGCCTTCGAACAGCGTGATGCCCTGGCGGTAGGTGGCGCCGAACCGTTCCTCCTCCGAGCTCGCGACCTGAAGGATGAACGGCTTGTTCGCGACCAGCTCGGGATAGGCCTCGCCCATGACGTCAACCGTCGTTTCGACGAAGCGCTCCATCACCGGATCTTCGATTCGGAGCCGACGGGCGTGCGTCACGACCTTCCGAAGCATTCGGCGGAGCACGTATCCTCGGCCCTCGTTCGACGGAAGGACGCCGTCGGCGATGAGGAAGGTGCACGCCCGGCCGTGCTCCGCCAGGATCCGGAGGCTGACGTCGGTCTTCTCGTCGTCCCCGTACCGGCGTCCGGCGACACTCTGGGCCGTATCCACCAGGGGCCCGAGCAGGTCGGTCTCGAACAGCGTGTCCTTCTCCTGGAGCGCCATGGCCACGCGCTCGAGGCTGCTGCCGGTGTCGATGTTCTTCCTTGGAAGGTCCCCGACGACGTTCCCCTGGTCGTCGCATTCGTTCTGCATGAACACGACGTTCCAGATCTCCAGGAACCGCTCTTCGTCGACGGCAGGTCCACCCTCAGGCCCGTATTTCGGTCCACGGTCGACGTAGATCTCGGAGCATGGCCCGCACGGGCCGGCGACGTGCATCCACCAGAAGTTGTCTTCTCTTCCCCGCCGGACGATTCGCTCTCTGGGGATTCCGACCTCGTCCGCCCAGATGTCGATGGTCTCGTCGTCGCTCTCGAACACCGTGACCCAGATCCGGTCGTGATCGACCCCGTACCCCTCGGTGACCAGCTCGTACGCCCAGGCGCATCCTTCCTTCTTGAAGTAGTCGCCGAACGAGAAGTTGCCGAGCATTTCGAAGAACGTCAGGTGGCGGGCCGTATGGCCGACGTTATCGATGTCAGAGGCGCGAAAGACCTTCTGGGCAGTGGTCGCGCGGGGGTACGGCGGGTCCTCCACCCCCAAGAAATAGGGCTTGAACTGGTTCATTCCGGCGTTGGTCAGCAGCAGCGTCGGGTCGGCCGGAATCAGCGACGAAGAAGGGACGATCTTGTGGCCGCGCTCCTCGAAAAAGCGCAGGAACAGGTCACGGATCTTGTTGGCCTCCATCGAGGTAAGTGTAGTGAGCGGGTTCGATCCCGAAGGTTAAGCGTTCACGCTAGAAGATCCTTGGCCAACGCTACCCAAAGATCGGTCGTGAGCTGAAGCGACTCGACGTCGACGCGTTCGTTGTCGCCGTGGAACATGGAAGCGAACTCGGCGAACGAGATTCGGTCGCTGAACAGACCGGCGCCGTACGCCGTGGCCCCGGCTCTTCTGAAGAATCGCGCGTCGGTGGCCCCGACGATCATGAACGGGACCGTTTTCGCCCCCGGCACCAGCTTCTCCGTGACTCGCCGCAGCGAGTCCCACAGCGGGGTGTCGATCGGCGACGCGCTGGACGTGTCGTCGCTCTGCGCGGAGATCTCCACCGAATCGGCGAGGTCACCCAGCGCCTCGGAGAGCATGAGGCGAACGTCTTCACCGGTCTGGCCCGGCAGCGTTCTGATGTCGACCTGGAGGTCCACGGTGTCGGGAATCACGTTCGTCTTGACCCCGCCCTGAACGATGGTCGGCGCGAAGGTGGTATGCGTGCAGGCGTGGACCATGCGGGCCATCCCCACATCGTCGAACGACTCGTAGAACTCACGGATGCGGTTCGGGTCCAACAGGAGCTCCGCCAACTCCGGCGGGAGATCGCTGGACTCGACAAACCCCCGCCAGATCTCGTTGATTTGCGTCTCCGGACGAAAGCCGGCGATTCGACGAACGACCTCTGCCGCCTTGATCAGTGCGTTGTCGGTCCGGAGCGGCATGGAGCCGTGGCCGGGCGTCCCGCGCACCCTCAACGTGCACCAGTAGCTTCCCTTCTCGCCCACGATCACCGGGAGCTTCAAGCCTGTGGTGGATGGGAGGGGCATCCGAAAACCACCCGACTCGGTGACCACGAAGTCGGCGCGCACGGAGTCCGGTTCGTTGTTGAGGAGCCACTCCGCGCCGTACGTGCCGAGGGCCTCCTCGTCCGCGACGGCGAGATACGTGAGGGTCCCTTTCGGACGGAATCCCTCGTCGGCCAGCGTTCGGAACGCAACCGCCATCGACGCCGTCTCGTTCAGCATGTCGACGGCCCCGCGGCCCCAGACCTCACCGTCGACCAGCTCTCCCCCGAACGGATCCCTGCGCCACCGGTCCGGATTGACCGGAACCACGTCGGTGTGGCCCATGAGCACGAGGCCCGGAGCCGATGGGTCGCTTCCCTCGACCTTGGCGGCCAGGCTGGCCCGACCGGGGATGGGCTCGTACCGCTGGAGGTCGAGCCCCGATCCCTCCAGGTACGACGAGAGGAGATCGACGCTCCGCACTTCACCGCCCGATTCCGGCCGCCCGTCGTTGACGCAGGCGTTCCTGATGAGCTGCTGGAGGAGATCGACGACGTCGTCGAGAACTTCTGTCATGGCGAAGCCGGAATCATAGCCGGGTCACGGTTCGGAGCTCGGTTCATCGGTCTTCTCCTCGCCCTGGCCGCTCGGCTCGTAATACCGCTTCCGTTCGAATCGCGGCGGACGGTATTCCTGTTCGACCCGGTGACCCGGATAGTCGTGCGGGTACTTGTAGCCGACGCCGAAGCCGTGCTTTCGAAGGGCCGGATGCCCGGGCTCCTTCAGATGAAGGGGGACGGGGTCACTGGACGCTCCATCCTCCGTTGCTCGGGTCAGCGCCACGATCACGCTGTTCGACTTGGGCGCCCTGGCGAGGTAGATCGCGGCCTCCGCCAGGTTCAGCCGCGCCTCGGGGAGCCCGACGTACTCCACTGCGTGCGCCGCGGCCACGGCAACGAGGAGCGCTCGCGGATCGGCGAGGCCGATGTCTTCCGACGCGTGGACAACCATGCGCCGGGCGATGTACCGGGCATCCTCGCCCGCTTCCAGCATCCGCGCCAGCCAGAACAGCGTGGCATCCGGGTCGGACCCCCTGATGCTCTTGATGAACGCCGAGATGACGTCGTAATGCGCGTCACCCTGGCGGTCATACACGATGGCTTTCTTCTGGAGCGCTTCCTCGGCGTCCGCAAGATTCACCTCCGCGTCGCCTCTCGCCTCCGCCGCGACCACCGCCGCCTCGAGCCCAGTGAGAGCGACCCGCGCGTCGCCTCCGGCAAAGTTCGCGAGATGGTCGAGGGCTTCGTCGGTGACCTTCACCGGCGAATTCCCCAACCCTTCCTCCGTGTCGTCGACCGCGCGATCGAGAAGGGCTCGAATGTCGGATGGCTCAAGCTGCTCCAATCGAAGGAGGATGCAGCGCGAAAGCAGTGGAGAGACCAGGGAGAAATACGGGTTCTCGGTGGTGGCCCCGATAAACACGATCGTGCCCTCCTCCACCGCCGGCAGGAGGACGTCCTGCTGTGACTTGCTCCAGCGGTGGACCTCATCCACGAAGAGCACCGTCGGAAAGAGCGAGCCCTTCGCCTGTTCCATCACCTTCCGGGCGTCCGCGACGCCGGAGGCGACTGCCGAGAGCTGCACCACCTCTCCCTTGACGGCCTCCGCCAGGAGGTACGCGATCGTGGTCTTGCCGCTGCCGGGCGGGCCCCATAAAAGCAGAGACGGGAGGCGTCCCGACTCCGCGATCGAGGACAACGCCCGTCCGGGCCCGAGGAGATGCCGCTGCCCGACGACCTCCTCGAACCTTCGGGGGCGCATCCGTGCGGCGAGCGGTGGTTGACTCACTCCACTTCCCTCGCCGACCCGACCTACTCTCGCTTTGGTTCGTTCACGAACCGCATGCCGAGAAGGTTGAGCTGTTCTCTGGTTGGCTCCGAAGGCGCACCCATCATCAGGTCCGCACCTGACTGTGTCTTGGGAAATGCGATGACCTCGCGAACGTTCGGTTTGCCGGCGAGAAGCATCACGATTCGGTCCAACCCGAAGGCGATCCCGCCGTGCGGCGGGACTCCGTAACGGAACGCCCTCAGCAGGTGCCCGAACTGCTCCTCGGTCTGGTCGGACGACAGCCCGAGGGCCTTGAAGACCCTGCGCTGTACTTCGGGCTGGTGAATACGGATGCTGCCGCCGCCGAGCTCCCATCCGTTCAGGACCAGGTCGTACGCTCGGGCCCGAGCGGTGGCGGGC
>JALYGK010000160.1 GCA_030777105.1 Actinomycetota bacterium
CACCTGCCCAGGGGAACGGTCACCTTCTTGTTCACGGACATCGAGGGCTCTACTCGGTTGCTCCAGGCCCTCGGCGACCGGTACCTGGCCGTGCAGGCCGCGCATGCGTCGATACTTCGTGATGCCATTGCCGCGGGTGGAGGAACTGAGGTGTCCACCGAGGGTGACTCATTCTTCGCTGTGTTCACCACGCCCACCGGCGCCCTGGCTGCTGCCGTGCGGGCACAGCGGGACCTCGCCGCCGAGGACTGGCCCGACGGTCCCGTCCGGGTACGGATGGGCCTCCACACCGGAGAAGCGGTGTTGGGAGGCGACAACTACGTGGGGATCCACGTGAACCGGGCGTCCCGAATCGCCACCGCCGCCCACGGAGGGCAAGTGCTCCTTTCGGACGCCACCCGGTCGCTCGTCGAGCAGACCCTCCCCGAGGGCACCGCGATCCGGGAACTGGGGCGCCATCGGCTCAAGGACCTGGCTCATCCCGAGCGTCTCCACCAGGTCCTGATCGAGGGCGTGCCGTCGGAGTTTCCCCCGCTGCGGACGATCGACGCCCGCCCGAACAACCTGCCCCTTCAGCTCACGAGCTTCGTCGGCCGGCACGAGGAACTGGCCGGTGTCATCGACCTGCTATTGCGAGAGCGTCTGGTCACCCTTACGGGCCCGGGCGGGACGGGGAAGACCCGTCTGGCCATCCAGGCGGCTGCGGAGGTGCTGGGCCGGTTCGAAGACGGCGCGTTCTTCGTGGACCTCGCGCCGATCACCGACCCGGCCCTCGTTCCGGGCGCGATCGCGGAGACGATCGGCGTCCGAGAGACTCCCGACGTCCCGCTTCTCGACAAGCTGGCGGAGCACCTTCGGGACAAGGAGCTCCTCCTGGTCCTGGACAACTTCGAGCAGGTCGTGAACGCAGCTCCCGCCGCCGAACGACTCTTGCGGGACGCCTCGCGTCTGAGAGTCCTGGCGACGTCCAGGGTGGTCCTCCGCATCTACGGGGAGCAGGAGTTTCCGGTGCCGCCGCTGGCCCTGCCCGATCGCGCGCACCTTCCGGGGGCCGAGCAGCTCTCACAGTATGAAGCGGTGGCCCTGTTCATCGATCGGGCGCGGGCGGCCGCCCGGACGTTCCGCGTCACGGACGAGAACGCGCCCGCCGTGGCCGAGATCACAACCCGGCTCGACGGACTGCCCCTGGCGATCGAGTTGGCGGCCAGCCGCGTGAAGGTCCTTCCGCCGGAGGCGATCCTGCAGCGCCTCGAGCGGCGACTCCCGCTTCTGGCCGCCGCGGCCCGGAATCTCCCCGAGCGCCAGCGAACGCTCCGTGCCGCGATCGGGTGGAGCCATGATCTGCTCGACGATCCAGAGCGACAGCTGTTCGCCCGTCTAGGCGTCTTTGCCGGAGGGGCCACGCTCGCGGCTGTAGAGAAGGTGTGCAACCCCGGCGCGGAGCTTCCCATCGACACGCTGGAGGGGTTGGGGTCGCTCATCGACAAGAGCCTGCTCCGGCAAACCGAGACAGAGGGCGAGCCGCGATTTGGCATGCTGGAGACGATTCGCGAGTTCGCCGCTGAGCGGCTGGCCGAGAGCGGGGAGCGACGCGAGATCCACCGCAGGCACGCAGAGCACCTAACCGCGCTCGCCGAGCGCACCACCGAGCACCTCCGCGGACCGGACCAGGGCGTGTGGATTCGGCGGGCGAACCGAGAGCTGGACAACGTGCGTGCCGCCCTCTCGTGGGCTGTCGAGGAGCAGGACCCGGCGTTGGGGCTCAGGCTGGCGGCCGCCCTCAGGGAGTACTGGCGACTTTCCGGCCACTACGGCGAGGGGCGACGCTGGCTGGACCGCCTGCTGGCGATGCCCGGCGCCGACGAAAGGAATGCGCACCGGGGGTGGGCCCTGGTCGCGGCGGCCGACCTGTCCGGGTGGGTGGGCGATCTCGAGGGCTACATGCCACGGGCCGCCGAGGCGCTGGAGATCTTCCGTGAGCTCGGGGACCGGGCGGGGACCGCCGACGCTCTGGAGGAGGTCGGCGCCGCAGCGATGCTCACGGGTGACCTGGCGACGGCGCGTCCTGCCTGGGAAGAATCCCGCGACCTTCAGCTTGAGCTGGGGAACCTCCACAAGGCCGCCGAGTCCTTCATGGGCGTCGGCATGGTCGACATCATCGCCAAGGAGCCCGAACGCGCCCGGACGTCGCTGGCAGAGGCGACGCGTCGGTTCGAGGAGCTGGGGGATCGGTTCTGGGTGGCGTTCACCGGGCGCTTCCTGGCTGTTGCATCCCGCCAGGCCGGCGACCATGCTGCAGCCCGCGAGTGGTACGGACGCAGCTTAAGGGAGTTCCTGGACCTCGGGAGCCTCGCCGAGCTGACGTTGGCCCTCGACGGGGTCGCCGACCTCGCCGTCGCTGAGGGTGATCCCGAGCGCGCGATGCGCCTGGTTGGCGCGGCGGACTCTCTTCGCGAGCAGACCGAACAGGTTGGAAGCTTCGACGTCTGGATCGAGGATCCGAAGGAACGGGCCCGGGAGCTCCTCGATGAGGAGACCGCAGACCGGGTCTTCGCCGAGGGACGGACGATGGACGCAGATGAGGCCGTGGCGTACGCGTTGGAGCAAGCGTAGCCAGGGTGGGTGGCGAGGGCGCGTGCCGAAATGCGTTAGCCTCCCCCGCCGACTTCGTCGACCTCTTCGTTCGGCTGCCGAACCTTCCCACGGGCAGCCCGAATCCCTCGTCGCCGGTCCCGCCGATGACTGCTATCGCCACGGCCGCAGAGATTAGCCTGAACCGACCCGTACGCTAGCGCGCAGGTTGCAGTTCTCTCTTTCGGTTCGCCTGGTCGAAGTCGCGTGAGGTCGACGGAACAAGTAGGAGCGCAATAACAACGACGTTGGTGCCCACCAGCGCGCCGATCTCCAATCGATTTATGCCGGACAGTTCCCCCCGAAACACCGGGACCAGGAGCATCAACATAAACAGGACGTGTGTTCCGAGGCTCCACCACCTGGCCCACGGTCGTCGCCGCAACAGCTTGATCCCGAGCAGGATGGTCCAACCGGTGATGAGCACGATAAAGACGCCAATCAGGGCGGCCGCTGCTCCGGCCAGGTTGACCGTTGGGAGCAACACGATGACGATGCCCAGCAACAAGAAGAAACCGGCGATCACGAAATCGATCAGCGCAACCGCGATGGTGGATAGCGCAGGCCGCTGGCGCTTCTCGCTCAAGGCGGGTTCAGCCGCCGCCGCCGACTTCGTCGCCCTCTTCGTCCTCGACCGCCGACGCCATGTGGCCTCGTTCCTCCTCCAGCGTGTGCCACAGCGTCTCGGCCCAATCGCGAACGCCCGGCCACATCCGGCGGAAGTTCTCCTTGGTCACCTCGCTGAACGACCGGTCGGCCTCTTCAGGCGTCAGCTTGTCCGTCGTGTGGTCCAACACGAAGATCGCCGTCCCGAACCCATACTCCAGTTGATCCTGCACCGCTGACCTCCTCACGGCGGCGGCTGGTCCGCCGGCCTAGTGCGTGGGCCGATATTCGCCAAACTCCTCGCGGAGAGCGTCCGAGACCTCGCCGAGCGTGGCGCCGACGCGCAGGGCTTCTTTCATCGGGTAAAGGAGATTGGCCGTACCCCTGGCGCCCTCTCGCACCTCGGCAAGCGCCGCGTCGACTGCGCGCGCATCTCGGCTGCTTCGCAAGGCGCGAAGCCGCTCCACCTGGGCGCGGAGCTCATCTTCGCTCATCTTCAGAAGCTCGGGCGGGATCTCCTCTTCCTCTCGGTACTTGTTGACGCCGACCACCGCACGATCGCCGGTCTCAACGCCCTGTTGGATATGGAACGCGGATTCGTGGATTTCGGCCTGGACCCATCCCGCCTCGATGGCCGCAACCGCCCCGCCCATGCCGTCGATCTTCTCGATGTACTCGACCGCTCTGGTCTCGATCTCGTTGGTCAGGTACTCGATGTAGTACGAGCCGCCCAGCGGGTCGGCGGTGTCTGCCACACCACTCTCCGACGCGATGATCTGCTGGGTTCGAAGCGCGATCTTCGCCGCGCGCTCCGTCGGCAGCGCCAGCGCCTCGTCGAACGAGTTCGTGTGCAGCGATTGCGTTCCGCCGAACACCGCCGCCAGGGCTTCCAGGGCGGTTCGAACGATGTTGTTCTCCGGCTGCTGCGCCGTGAGTGTCGCTCCACCGGTTTGCGTATGGAACCGAAGTATCGCGCTTCGAGGGTCCTTCGCCCCGAACCGCTCCTGAACGATGCGTGCCCACAGCCTGCGGGCCGCGCGAAACTTCGCCACCTCCTCCAGGAAGTTCATGTGGCAGGCGAAGAAAAACGAAAGCCGCGGGGCAAAGTCATCAATGGCCAACCCCGCGTCCAGGGCCGCCTGAACGTAGGCGATCGCATTGGCCAGCGTGAACGCCACCTCCTGGACCGCCGTGGAGCCTGCCTCGCGCATGTGGTACCCGGAGATGGAGATCGTGTTCCACCGAGGGATGCGCTCCTTGCAGTACGCGAACAGGTCGGTGATGAGCCGCATCGAGGGTTTGGGCGGATAGATGTACGTCCCACGTGCCGCGTACTCCTTCAGGATGTCGTTCTGCACCGTGCCGCCGATCCTGTCGGCCGGGACGCCTTGCTCCTCGGCGACCAGCTCGTAGAGCAGGAGGAGGATCGGTGCGGTGGCGTTGATGGTCATCGACGTGGTGACCTGATCCAGCGGGATGCCGCCCAGCAAGACCCGCATGTCCTCGAGCGAGTCGATGGCCACGCCGGTCTTTCCGACCTCTCCCTCCGCCCGGGGGTGGTCTGAGTCGTACCCCATCTGGGTCGGAAGGTCGAAGGCGATGGAGAGTCCGGTCTGTCCATGATCGAGCAGGTACCGGAAACGGGCGTTGGTTTCCTTCGCCGTCCCCATGCCCGCGTACTGGCGCATGGTCCAGACGCGCCCGCGATACATCGTGGGGTACACGCCACGGGTGAACGGAGGTTCCCCGGGCCGGCCGAGGTCCCGCGGCGGATCGAACCCTTCGATCTCCTCGGGCCCGTAGACCGGCTTGATCTCGATCCCCGAGTCCGTCGCCCGACGATCCTCGGTCATGAACGAAGCGTACCGGAGATGGAAGGTTCGGCCTTGCGGGTTCCGAGCAGCAATAGGAGAAATCCCCCCAGTCCGGCCAGCGCCGCAGTGAGGAACGCGCCTCGGTACCCGAACGCCGAAGCGACACCGCCCAGGGTCAGCGCCCCCAGGCCATAGGAGAGGTCGAAGAACGCCGTGAACGTCCCGACGACCGACCCCCGCTCTTCAGCTGGAGCAGCATGCACGGCCATGGTCATCAGCCCGGGATAGAGAAGCGCGACCCCGACGGCGAAGACGGACGTCCCGACGAACAGACCGGTGGGGCTGGCCCAGGTCCCCATGAGAAGGAGTCCGGTGATCGAAGACACCATCGCCGCGCGGGTCGTGGTCCGCGGGCCCAACACGTCTGGGATCCGAGCACCAACGCTTCTGATCGCGAGAATGATGCCGGCGTACGTCAGGAACACGAAGCGCGAACCCGGCATTCCGAGCTGCAGCGCGTACAGCGGGACGAACGACGAGAGCGCCGCGAACCCCCACACGTTCGTGGCATGCACCGTGCCCGGGACGAGCGCCGCACGGTGAACCAGACGCCCGGGCGAGGCGTCGGGCGCGCGTTCCGGGCGAGTCTCACTGATGGACGCGGCGAGCGCCGCGGCAACCGCGGATGCCCCAGCCGCCGCCCACCACACGGCGTTGAACCCCGCCCGGTCCAGGAGGAACTCACCGATGGCCGGACCGGCGGCCAGCCCTCCGAACACGGCAAGACTGAAGTAGCTGACGGCCTCGCCGCGTCGTTCGTTGGGCGCCAGATCGTTGATGGCGCTTCCGGCTCCGGTGAAGAAGAATCCTTCCCCTGCTCCGGTCACCAGCCGAAGCGCGACGAGTGCGGGGAGACCGGTCGCCACCGAGTAGCCGGCAAACGACACGCCGACCAGCGCCGCGCCACCGAACATGAGCACCCGGCGGCCGCGCCGGTCTCCGAGGCGACCGGCCAACGGACGGAGCACCACCGCGGTGAAGGTGAACGCGCCGACGGAGAGCCCGACCGCCACGTCGCCGCCCCGAAGCGGGCCCTGGACGAACCGCGGAAGCAGCGCCAGCACCCCACCGACCGCGATGAAATACGCCAACGACGAAAGGACGATGATCACGAAGACCGGAGTGACCAGTGGGGGACGCTCTCGCGCGGGTGCCGTGCCTGTTCTCAAGCGCTCGACGCCTGGTTCAAGGTTTGCAGCACCTCATCGTGGAGCAGCCCGTTTGTTGAGACGGCGCTTCCTCCAGATGGCGTGGCGCGTCCCGACAAATCGGTGAACCTTCCTCCGGCCTCTTCCACTATCACCTGGACCGCCGCCAGATCCCAGATGCTGACCTCCATCTCCGCGGCGACGTCGGCGGCACCTTCCGCGACGAGCATGTGCATCCAGAAATCGCCGAACCCCCGCGTTCGCCCGGCGCGCGTCGCGAGGGCGAGGAAGTTGTCGAGCAGTCCGGTCTTCTTCCAGGTCCGCACGCCCCCGAAGCAGACCTGCGCATCCTGCAGACGGTTCACCCTCGACACGATGATGCGGTCGCCGTCCGCGAACGCCCCTTCGCCTCTTGCGGCCCACCACCGCCTCCCCAACGCGGGCGCGGAGGCCAGTCCCGCCTGAACCACACCGTCACGCTCCAGCGCGATCAGCGTGGCCCAGATCGGGATTCCCCGAACGAAGTTCTTCGTGCCGTCGATGGGATCCAGGATCCACCGGCCGCCCGGCGCGTCTTCCGCTCCAAACTCCTCGCCGATGACGCCTTCGCCGTGTCGCTCGGCCGTGATCCGCTCTCTGAGCGCCTCCTCCACGCCTCGGTCCGCCTCGCTCACCGGCGTGAAGTCGGCCTTCGTCTCCACTCGAAGCTCGACGGCCCGGAACCACTTCATCGAGATGGAGTCGGCGACGTCGGCGAGCTGATGCGCGAAGGTGAGGTCTTCGTTCATCCCGCCCGAGGTTAGCGCCCAGGTTAGGCAGTAGGCTTTCGCCCGGTGGACATCACCAACCCGAAGGTCGAGGACTACATCCGCGGGATCCTGGTTCGCCACGACGAGCCGGTATTGCTCGAAATGGAAGCCGAAGCGAAGGAGCGGGACTTCCCCATCGTGGGACGGATGGTCGGCGTGGCCATCGAGATCCTGGCCCGAAGCATCGGCGCCCGCAGGGTGTTCGAGCTGGGCTCGGGCTATGGCTATTCGGGCTATTGGTTCTCCCGCGCCCTGGGAGCCGATGGCGAGCTGCATCTCACCGACGGGGATCCCGAAAACGAACGAAAGGCCCTCGACTACCTGGGACGGGCGGGCCTGGACAAGCCGGTGCGGTTCCACGTCGGCGACGCGGTGGAGAGCCTGAATGCGACGAACGGCGACTTCGACATCGTCTACTGCGACATCGACAAGCACGGGTACCCGGAAGCGTGGCGCGCGTCGCGAGACCGCATCCGGCGCGGCGGCATGTACATCTGCGATAACACCCTGTGGTCCGGGCGGGTCACCGGCGAAGCAGACGAAGAAGACGTCCGTCCCGGCTGGACCGAGGCGATCAAGGAGATGAACAACGCCATCGCCGCCGACACGGATTATCTGTCAACGATCCTTCCGATCCGTGACGGGGTGATGGTCGCCCTCCGCCTCACTTAAGGATCCACTCATCCAACGAGTGCTGCTGCACCATGACGTATCGAGACCCGGGCTGGCGTGGAGTGATGAAGTATTTTCCGCTGATGATCCTTACCGTCCCGTTTCTCGTCTTGCTTCCAATCGCGCTCTTCTTTGGATGGCGGATCGCCGGCAAGGACGCCGATGGGATCACACGGCTTCGCTGGTTATACGTTCACCTCCTCGTACCGTTCTTCGGCTTTCTGATCGTCCTGTTCCTCATCACGCGTGAGATGGCCAAGGGAGAATCGCAGCTCCAGTGGTTTCCATGGGTAGTCGCCGCCGTCGGCGTGTACGAATTGAGCGGCCTCTTTTGGCTGCGCTCCGACCGCTGGCTACGCTCGAAGAGAATCGCACCGCTGACGCCGAGATCTGCGGTAGGCGGGTACATCGGAGTGTTCTTCATCGGGGTCGCACTGGCCTATACACCGGCGCTGGTGGGATTTGTCGGCGTCTTTGTGACCGGGGATCTATCCATGTACCTCCTAGGTCTTGTGTTCGCTATTCCGGCGTTCCTTTTGATAGCCCCCACCCAGAGTGACATTGAACGTCGGCAGCGGCAGCTCGACGAACGCGGAGCGAGGTTCTCCCTCGGAGAGGCGCTCATGACCCAGCGAGACTGGCGCGAGCGGTGAGACTTCCGTGTTTTCGTAGCAGTCACCGGCCGCTTCTCGCGAGATAATCTCTACGCCGGTGGCACGCCGATTGGCGAGACGCAGAGGGGAAATCGGAACCCTCTACCGGGGCCGCGCGCAGTGGTCCTGGATCGCGCATAGGGTCACCGGCGTCGGGATCATCCTTTTCCTCTTTGCTCACGTGGTGGACACCGCCCTGGTCGGGTGGGGACCCGAGGCCTACAACAAGGTCGTCGCGGTGTACCACAACCCGTTCATCCGGCTGCTGGAGCTAGCGCTGGTGGCGTTCGTCATCTATCACGCCCTGAACGGCGTCCGAATCATGATCTTTGACTTCTGGCCGAAGGCCGCCGACTACGAGCGCCAATTGAGCTTCGCGACGATCGGGCTGTTCGTCGCCTCGATGATCCCCATCACCTACATCATCGTGCGGCCCATCGTCACTGATTACATCTTCTGATGTCGCTCGAGACGACCAGGCCCGCTCGCCCCGCTCACCGGCCCGATAGCCTGGGAACCTCTCGACCGCGCCGCGTCGGCCGCGAGCCGCCCGTCCGGAAGAGCGCCGAATTCTGGTGGTGGGTGTTCATGCGCCTGTCCGGAATCGTCCTGCTGGTTCTCGCCGTGGGCCACGTGCTGATCATGCACGTCTTCGAAGAAGGGGTGGACCGGGTCGACTTCGCCTTCGTGGCCCTTCGCTGGCAGAGCATGTTCTGGAAGACATGGGACTGGCTGATGCTGGTTCTGGCACTCACACACGGCGTGAACGGCCTTCGGGTCATCACGCTCGACTACGTCCGGCGTCCCGGCATCCGGATCGCCATCAACTGGGTCTGGTACATCACGGGCGTCGTTCTGTTCTTCCTCGGGACGATCGTGGTCTTCACGTTCGACCCCTCCCGCTGGCCCGGGGCCCTTCAGTAAACGAGCCGATGGCCGAGGAATACCGCCCCAGTCGAACAGCGACGACAACTCACACCTTCGACGTGGTGGTGGTCGGTGCCGGAGGAGCCGGGCTCCGGGCCGCGCTCGAGGCGTCGAAAGACGTCCGAACCTGCGTCATCTCGAAGCTCTATCCGACGCGGTCACACACCGGGACGGCGCAGGGAGGTATGTGCGCCGCCCTGGGAAACGTGGAAGAGGACTACCCGGAGTGGCACGCGTTCGACACGGTGAAGGGCGGCGACTATCTGGTCGACCAGCCGGCGGCGATCGTCATGGCCGAGGAAGCCGTCGACGCGGTCATCGAGCTCGAGCACTGGGGGTTCCCGTTCAACCGGACCGGCGACGGAAGGATCGACCAGCGCCGGTTCGGAGGACACACCCGCAACCACGGCGAGGCGCCGGTCCGGCGGGCCTGCTTCGCGGCAGACCGAACCGGCCACATGATCCTCCAGACGCTCTATCAGCAGTGCATCCGAAACGACGTCCGCTTCTTCAACGAGTTCTACGTGTTGGATCTGCTGATGTCGGAGGACGGCCGGTGCGGCGGCGTCGTGGCGTACGAGCTGGCGAACGGCGAGCTGCACGTGTTCCGGGCGAAGGCCGTCATTTTCGCCACCGGCGGGTACGGCAAGATCTTCAAGATCACGTCGAACGCCCACACGCTCACCGGCGATGGAATGGCCGTCTGTTACCGGCGCGGCGTCCCTCTGGAGGACATGGAGTTCTTCCAGTTCCATCCAACCGGCATCTACAAGATGGGCATCCTGATCTCCGAGGCGGTTCGCGGCGAGGGCGGAATCCTCCTCAACGGCGAGGGCGAGCGGTTCATGGAGCGGTACGCCCCGACTATCAAGGATCTCGCGCCCCGCGACATGATCAGCCGGGCCATCTACCAGGAGATCAAGGAGGGGCGAGGGGTCGAGGGGAAGGACTACGTCTTCCTCGACGTTCGTCACCTCGACCCACACGTCATCGAAACCAAGATCCCGGACGTGACGGAGTTCGCCCGGGTGTATCTCGGCGTGGAACCGCTTCGCGAGCCGGTCCCGATCCAGCCGACCGCGCACTACGGGATGGGCGGCATCCTGA
>JALYGK010000161.1 GCA_030777105.1 Actinomycetota bacterium
GATCATCGCGGTCGAGAAGTGCGCCGTGACCAGGAACGCCTCGAGCTGCCCTCTCACCACCACTGCCCCCAGGGCCGCCTGCAACAGGACAAGGAACAGCGCGGCGAGAGCGGGAACGAGGACCGGCGGGCGTCGCCGGAAGAACGCGAAGGCGACCACCGCGAGCGCGGCGATGAGGACGACGTCAATCGACGCGATCAATCGGTGCGTGTACTCGATGATCGCGTGGTACTCGAGCGGCGGAACCCACCGGCCGAAGCACTTCGGCCATCCCGGGCACCCCAGTCCCGATCCGGTCGCTCGAACCACGCCTCCGACCCCAATGAGGAGTGCGGTCAGAATCGTGCTACCGAGTGCCAGCGCTCGCAGCGCCGTTGCGCGTCGCGCTGACGGTGTCCCGTGTCCGTTGGCGGGAAAGCCGGTTCGGTCAGCCACCGAGGAAACGTGGGGACGGCATCTCTTTCAGTATGCAGGTTGCTGAGGTTCCCCGTCGGTTCAGATGGCGGGCGTGAACCGGTTCACCAACCGCAAGAGCGGATTCAGAAGCTCCGTCCACACACCGGTGAGGAGCAGCACGCCAATAACCGAAAGCGCAACACCGCTCGCTCCCGCGATCCAGTGGTAGTTGCGGGTGAGAAAGCGAAACGCACCCATGACGCGACGGACTCCAATCCCGATCAGCAGGAAGGGCAGCCCCAGTCCAACCGAATAGAAGGCGAGCAGGAGGACCGCCCGCCCGGTGCTCCCCTGGCTGGCGGCCAGGGTGAGAATGGCGCCGAGCACGGGGCCGATACACGGCGTCCACCCCACGGCGAAGGCCATTCCGAGCGGAAGCGCCGCGGCAGCTCCCGGTTTCACCTTGGCCAGAAAGGGGTGCGACTCTCGGTAGAGCCCCGGCACCCCCAGACGAAACGCGTACAGAAGGAGAAATGCGCCGAAGCCGAGGACCACCACGCCGGCCACGCGCTGCACCCCTTCGGACCGCAACCATCCACTGATCGCGGAGGCCGTGAAACCGGCGACCACCGTGAAGACGATCGAGAACCCCAGGATGAACAAGAGGATCGGCAGGATCCGAGTTTTGGTGTCGGCCGCGGGCTGGTCGCCCCCCGTGACGAAGGCCAAATAGCCTGGAACCAGGGGCAGGACGCACGGAGAGACAAAGGACACAAGACCGGCCGCCAGCGCCAGAAACGGCGCCCACCACGCGCCCACGTTGCTCGCCACATCCGCCAGAAGCCCCATGCTCCTCATGCTCCCAGAGCAATCGCGCCGGCGCTCGGCCAAGGCACCCAGCAAGGGGGTTGCGGAACGCGGAGGTTCCCGCCAAACTGTGTTCGATGCTTGTGAAACGATTCACAAGCGCGGCCGGCGGCCCTACGGCCGGGCTCGCGTCATTGCGGAGGTCCTCCCAGCGCCAACCGGCCTTATATAATCCGGCCACTCTGGGGAAAAGCGACGGATGAAGGCCCTCTTAAGGTTCGTTCCAAAGGGAATTCAGGAGCGGGCGGCTCCAATCGTCGATCGCATTGGCGTCTTCGTCAGGGACTTCGAATGGACCTGGACGAAAGCGGTCATTGCCTCCCTGATGCTCTGGTTCATCGGCATGACGGGCATTGCCGTGATCCCCTCCTGGTGGCTGTACTTCGCCGAGGAGACCCTGGGGTGGCAGGCGAGCAAGTTCTGGCTCTTCAAGCTCCGCGACGTGGTCGCCATCATGCTGTTCAGCGGTCCGTTCGTGACGTTCATCCTGTTCGGCTACTACATTCAGAAGTGGCGGCGCCGGCTCCGAAGTGAAAGCGAGAGCCGGCCAACGGGTGGCTATAGATGACGCCGCCAGGCGAGGTGAGATAGCGCAATGCCGTTCGTAAAGACGGAAGTCGACATCAAGACCGATTACACGGTCGAGACGGTCGACCCGGAGTGGCTGAAGCAGGGAGTCCGCTCTCCCAAGCACCTGATGCTCGACCCCGAGCCGTGCATCTTGTGCCGAGCGTGCGAGGACGTGTGCCCCTGGAACTGCATCTTCATGCTCGACCCGGGCATCGTGAAGGAGGGAGGCGACGAGGCGGTCGACGCGGAGGTGGAGAGCTCGTTCGCCATCTTCGTGGTGGACGACAACGCCTGCACCCGCTGCTCGGTGTGCGTGGAGCGGTGTCCCAGCGACTGTCTGTACTACGCGCGTCTTCCCGAGGAGACCTCGGGAGCACGGACCATGGCGGCGGTTCCGCTCTCGCAAAAAGTGGACGCCGAGGTCGAATAGGTCGAAGAGGAAGAGACAGGAAGCGCCCTTGAAGCTGCGAGACCGACTTCCGAAGCCGCCGCGGCCCATGGAGGTCATGGACTTCGTCCGGGAGACAGAGGTCTGGAAGTCGATCTTTCGGCCGGGCTCCGTGTTCCGAAAGGGTTACAAGGACACCCAGCGCGACCGGGCGCTGGCCATGATGAACAACGTCCTGTACCACCTCCACCCGGTCAAGATCAAACGACACGGGCTGAAGCTGACGTACACGTTCTGCTTGGGCGGACTGTCGTTTTTCCTGTTCATCCTGCTGACGGTGACCGGAATCTTCCTGATGTTCTTCTACACGCCCGAGGTCGACTCCTCATCGGCGGCGTCGAGGGCATACACGGACATGCTGAACATCCGGAACAACGTGATCTTCGGTGACCTGGTTCGGAACATTCACCGGTGGGGCGCTCACCTCATGGTCATCACGGTGACCCTGCACATGGCCCGGGTGTTCTACACGGGCGCCTACAAGCCGCCTCGGGAGTTCAACTGGGTGGTGGGCGTGGTGCTGTTGTTCCTGACACTCGGGCTGTCGTTCACCGGCTACCTCCTTCCGTGGGACCAGCTCTCGATCTGGGCCGTGACGATCGCCGAGGGGATCGCCGGGAACTCGCCGCTGATCCCGGACCAGGCGAAGTTCATCCTCCTGTCGGGCATCCAGGTGGGGCCCGAGACCCTGTTGCGTTGGTACGTCTTCCACGTGCTGTTCCTGCCGTTCATCCTGGTGATCTTCCTGTCGGTGCACTTCTGGAGGATCCGCAAGGACGGCGGGATCAGCGGACCGCTGTAGGAGCGAAGCGATGGCACAGCGCGAAGAAGCTGCAATGGACCAGGAGGTCTTCGACCAGACACTCCAGGCCGAGCTGGGGAAGGGAACCGATCGCCGGGTCGCTGAAGGGCGAGCTCGCGCCGCCGGCGTCCGCGCCTACCGAAAGGTCCACGGCGAGCCGGAGCGCGAAGCGAAGCCGGCAGCGGAGCGGACCCATGCCGCAGCCTCCGGAGACGGCGGCGCCGCCCCGCAACCGGCCACGACCCCAGCTGCGGCAGCTCCAGCGGCTGCGGCCCCAGCGGGAGCGGGCGTCGCTGCACCCGGCATGGTCTACGCGCCTCCACCAACGGCGCCACGGACCGCCCCGCCCCCGACCGGCAAGGCCCCGACGCCGAAGC
This sequence comes from Actinomycetota bacterium, assembly GCA_030777105.1. GTDB lineage: Bacteria > Actinomycetota > UBA4738 > UBA4738 > UBA4738 > JALYGK01. The sequence continues at coordinate 3,461 of JALYGK010000161.1, forward strand.
CCGGCGCTCCGGACAAGCACCGGTTGCTGGCGTTGGTGCCTCCCGAGGGCGTGCAGCGAGTGGAGCGCGAGCAGGGAGACCGCATCAACACGTTCCCGCATCTGATGATCGAGGAGTTCGTCTCGCTGCTGGTGGTCTCCGCGGTCCTGGTCATCTTCTCCACGGTTGTGAACGCGCCGCTTCGTGAGCTGGCCAACCCGAACTTGACCCCGAATCCCTCGAAGGCGCCGTGGTACTTCCTCGGTCTTCAGGAGCTCCTTCGGTACTTCCACCCGATGATCGCCGGCGTGGTCATCCCGACGCTGATCCTGGTCGGGCTGGCCGCCGTGCCGTACGTCGACCGGAACCCGAGCACCAAGCCCGGCGACCGAAAACTCGCCATCACGCTGTTTACGATGATGTTCATGTTCGGGGCCACGTTGACCATCGCCGGGTCGTTCTTCCGCGGAACCGGGTTCGACTGGACGTGGCCGTGGAGCCAGGGCGTTTTCTTCGACCTGTGATGCCGCTCGCCATCTCGTCCGGGGCCATCGCTACCGTGCTCATCGCCGTCCTGTTCGGCGTGTTCGTCCTGCTGCTCGGCGCGTCGCTCATGCGGGCGCGGCGGTCGCAGCGGGCTCTTGCGGCGGCCGGTGAAGGAGGCGCCGCCCCGGTTTCCGGTCGGCCGGGCGCAGGCCCGGCGGCCAAGCCCCCCGTGGTGATCTCGCGCCGCGACTTCCTCCGGACCAGCCTGCTCGGCTCCCTCGGGATGTTCACCGCGCAGTTCGGGGGGGCCAGCATCGCGTTCCTCTGGCCAAAGCTGGCGGGATTTGGCGCCGTGATCACCGTCCCCGAACCACTCGACACCATCAGGGGCCAAATCCAGGAAACGCGTCAGCCGTACTACTACGGAGGCGGCAGGTTCTATCTGATCAACTACAACGGCGAGGGTGACCAGGCCGGCGGGATCTACGAAGGACTGACGTCACAGGGCCTCATGGCCGTGTATCAGAAGTGCGCACACCTCGGCTGCCGCGTCCCGTTCTGCGACCAGAGCCGGTGGTTCGAATGTCCGTGCCACGGTTCGAAGTACAACTACGCGGGCGAATGGAGACTGGGGCCCGCCCCGACCGGGCTGCATCGGTTCGAGGTGAGGGTGCAGGGGAACACGGTAAGCGTCGACACGTCGAGGGTCGTGCCGGGCCCTCCGCGCGGAACGGACACCATTCGCCAGTCGCCCGAAGGACCGTTCTGCGTGGGCGGCGCATGATCCAACCGCTGCGCTCGACACAGCCGTCCTGATGAGCGCTGGCCGAGCCATCCTCCTGGGGTTCGCTGCCGGAGCGGCGGTCGTTCTCCTGGTAGTCGGCCTCTCGGCCGGGAGGCGCCGCCGTGGTCGCCGGACCCCCGAACTCGACATCCCGGAAGGAATGCGGCCGGGTCCCTCCGATCCCGACCTGGAAAAGCCGCTCTTCGAGCGGCACCAGTTCGTCTCCATGGCGTTCATCCTGGTGATAGCGGGCTGGCTCTCCTTTGCGGTGTGGGTCCGCGAGCCGGTGAACAACCGCGACGACAC
>JALYGK010000162.1 GCA_030777105.1 Actinomycetota bacterium
CGACATCGTCGTTCCGACGATCGGCCGACCGTCGCTGGTAACGCTGCTTCGTGCGCTCCAGGACGGACATGGTCCGGTTCCCGGAACCGTGTTCGTCGTCGACGATCGGGGGGACGCCGGAACGAAGATCGATCTATTAGCTCTGTCGGATCCGTTCGCCTCTCGGATTCGATTGCTGGCGACGAGGCGCAAGGGGCCGGCGGCCGCCAGAAATGTCGGATGGCGGGCGTCGCGGGCGGAATGGGTCGCGTTCCTGGATGACGACGTGGTCCCCACGCCGCGGTGGAAGCAAGACCTGGAAGCAGACTTGATCGATCTGCCGGCCGATGTGGCCGGTTCCCAGGGGAACATCACCGTGCCGCTTCCGCACGACCGTCCTCCGACTGACTGGGAACGGAACGTCGCCGGTCTCGAATCGGGCCAATGGATCACCGCCGACATGGCGTACCGGCGGAATGTCCTGGAGGAAGTAGGCGGGTTCGACGAGCGATTCATCAGGGCGTATCGAGAGGACGCAGACCTCGCGCTTCGAGTGCGCCGAGCCGGCTACGCGCTCGTCGTCGGCCGGCGACGGTCGAACCATCCCGTCCGTCCGGCAAGCCCCTGGGTGAGCGTTCGCCTTCAGGCGGGGAACGCCGATGACGTCCTCATGCGCGCGCTCCACGGGGACTGGGACCCGGAGCAGCGGCGACGGGGAAGGAAGCGGGCGCATGTGCTCACCACCGTGACGGGGATCACCTTTCTTGCCGCTCTGGCGTTGCGGCGGCGACGAATGGCTTCAGTGGCGGGGCTCGTATGGAGTGGCGGCACCGCCCGGTTCGCGTGGGCGCGAATCGCACCGGGGCCGCGGGATCCGAAGGAGATCGCAACCATGGTTCTGACCAGCGTCGTCATACCACCGGCGGCGACGGCATGGCTGGCGATCGGTCTCGTTCGGTGGCGCCTCAGGACCCGGGCCGCCTCAGCTTCGCCAGGTTGATCGCCTCGTTGGCGTCCGAGACCGACAATCCGGGAGTCGGCCCACCTGCCACGACGTAGAGCGTCGTCCCGATCGCGGCGACCCCGAGGCCGTGCCGAGCCGTCGGCAGCGGCGGGAGCGAAACCCACCGACCGGCGTCGACATCGAACGCCTCGGCCTCTTCAAACGTCGCATCCGCTTCGCCGCCAGGCGCCACGACGAACCCGTTGCTGGTGGCGGCTGCCGCGATGCCGCCTCTCGCGGTCGGCATGTCGGGAAGCTGTTGCCACGTCCCGGTGTTCGGGTCGTACGCTTCGGCGGCCGTCAAGTTCGATCCGATTCCGCCAGTCCGGCCACCGACCACGAAGACGCGGTCGGCGTGCCCGGCGACGCCAAGGTGCTCCCTCTGCGTGGGCGGCCCCTCGGCGCGAGACCACCGACGGGACGAAGGATCGAAGACCAGCATCTCCTCGGCCAGGCCCTGAGGCCCCACGCCTCCCGCGACGTAGAGTCTTCCACCCACCGCGGCGGCACCGGCCGCCGCCCGCGGCTCGGGCATCCTCGGGAGCTCCGACCACCGGTCGCCCTCCAGAACGAATGCCCGGTCCGAGGGATTTCCAAGTCCTGGGCCGAGATACCCGCCGATGACGTAGAACCGGTCGAGGAACGCCGACATCGCGTGGTTCAGGGGTATCGGGAGCGGCGGGCCGGTGCGCCACCTCCGCCGCTCGACGTCGTAGACCTCCAGCGTCGGAACGGTTTCACCGGTGTCGTCGAATCCACCGGCCACGTACACGTTCGTCTCACTGGCGCCAGCCGTGACCTCGGTTCGGCTCGTCGGAACGGGCGGAAGCGTCCGCCACCGCACCTCGGGAGCCACGCGGTCGGGTGGGCGCGCCGCGGGGCGACTCCGAGGTCCATCGGTGCACCCGGCGAGGACGAGAGCGACCGCCGAGACGGCGAACGCGCTGGCCACCCGTCGACGAAGCGTCATGGGATCAAGCTAACCGAGGGTTCGACGTTGAGCTGAAAGGTTCCTTGCATCGACGGGTTTTTCATTCATCCTCGTTTGCAAGGCGCCGATAACCGAAGCAAGGACGTCGAACCCGAGGTGAACGACGTGGACGACTACGACCGATACTGCTGGCGATGTGGCGCGGCCGCGCATCCGGACGTCAAAGGACGGGTCCTCTGCGGCAGCTGTCGTTTCTGGATCGCCGTCGGTCCCATCCCCGGGTCGGGGAACCGGCACCCGATGGAGTGGTATCTCACGCACTGCTGGCACTGCGAGGAGGCCGAGGTCGCCGAGCACGACGACCTGGGGCTCTGCTCCTCGTGCCTCCAGAGCATCGCCCAGTCGCGAGGCGTCGTGGCCTAGGGCGGCGGCAGCTCCTGCCGGCCTCCGAACATCCCGATCCAGAGAAACGACGTTTTGACGATCCGTCCCGGAAGCATCGCGTGGAACGCGTCGATCCACGCCGCCACGTCGTCGGCTTCACCTCCGTCCAACCCAAGCTCCCCGGCCCGAGCCGGTGAGATATCGATGCGGGTGGGCAGGGCCATAGCAACCTGTTCTGCCACCCAGTCCACCGTCACGTGGGTCTTCTGCCACACGTCGTTTCCCACGAACGACCGGAGGTCGGCCCACGCTCCCGTGAGGTAGTCGGGCCACTGCGCCAGGACGAGGAACTCGGGACTCGGCGTCGGAAGGTCTAGGAGATCCGCCATTTCATCGAAGACCTCTTTGGCGGCGCTCTCCGTCGCGAACTCCGGCGCTGCCTGCCAGGCTGGAACCCCGCGCTCGGCTGGGGCGGCTTCCCGGATTCCACCGATTGGCTGGCCGCTCCACGCTCGGCGAAGGGCACACAGCAGGATCAGCGTCTTTGGATTCGTCTCCAGGAACACGCCCAACTCCTCGACGGCGCGGCCGAGGTTCCCGCCCAGGAAGTCGCGATGATCGGCCACCTTCTGTCCTTCGCCCACCCGTTCGATGGCGAGCGCCCGTATGCCGTCGGCGGCCTCCATGAAGCCGCGGTCGACGGCGGGTTCCAGCGCGTCCCACACCGCGGCCAGGAACTTCGGCTTCGTGGCGAACACTCGCCACACGTCGCTCACCACGTTGACCTGAAGGACGTCCTTGATGCGCTCGAAGACTGCGGCGACCTCGCCCGGCGCTCGTTTTTCGTCGACCTGCTCGAGCTTCAGGTCGCGGCGTCTTCGTTCGGCCATGTCACCCTCCCAACTCGTCTCCCGTCAGCTTTCCCTCTTCGCCGGGTGGCCCAACCCGTCCTCCGAGGCGCCGTCGATAGGGGCTAGATGGTTCGAACGAAAAAGAATGAGATGGCGATGATGGCGTACGCGCCGAGGAGCTGCGTCCCCTCGAGCCAGTTGCTCCTCCCATCGTGGGCGATGAACTGCATGAGGATGGTGGCCAGGCCCACGGCGGCGACCTCGAAGGTGCTGAAGATGAAATCCATGGGCTGACCGACGGCCAGGCTGATGAACACCAGTGCGGGCGCCACGAAGAGCGCGATCTGGGTCGATGACCCGATGGCGATCTCCAGCGTGATGTCCATCTTGTTTCGGGTGGCGAAGACGACGGCGGCTCCGTGCTCTGCGGCGTTCCCGATGATCGGGACCAGGATCAGTCCAACGAAGAACTTCGAAAGACCAAGGTCTTGTAGAGCACTTTCCAGGGTGGAGACGAGCAGCTCGGCCTCCAGGGCGACCACGGCAGTTGAGGCGAGCAACACCAGAAGCGCCGTGCGCCTCGACCAGTGCGGCTGGTCACCTTCGGTCGGCGCGTGGAACAGATGCTCATGGGTAACCATCGTGAAGATCAGCGCGCCGGCGTAAAGGGCGATGAGAATCGCCGCGACCGTACCGCTCACCACCTCCCGTTGGAAGAAGGTCTGCTGTCCGGTGGTCAACACGAACAGCGCCGGCATGAGCAAACCGGTTACCGCGAGACCCAACGATGTCGCATGGACCCCCGCGGATTGCGCGTTGAACCGTTGCTCCCGGTGGCGAAGCCCCCCGAACAGGAACGAGAGCCCCAGCACGAAAAGCAGGTTGCCCAGGATGGAGCCCGTCAGCGACGCCTTGACCACTTCGAGCTCTCCATCCAGGACCAGGAAGATCGCGATGATGAGCTCCGTCACGTTCCCAAAGGTGGCGTTGAGAAACCCGCCCATGCGGGGGCCGGCGTGCAACGCGAGCTCTTCGGTGCTCCTCCCGATCAGCGCGGCGAGGGGAAGGATCGCTCCCGCAGCGGTGACGAACGTGAGGAGTTCCTGGTGCAGGACGAAGTCCGCGACGAGTGAGACGGGGACCAGGATTAGGAGCCAGCTGAGGCGAGGCCTGAACACGCCCTGACCGTTCCCTCTTCAGCTGCCGGCGAATGCCATGGCGTGCGGCCTTACTGAGTGATGGGCCCCAGAATCCGGCCGGACAGCAGAAGGATGGCCGGCAGGACGAACAGTCCGGTCACGAAGATGGCCAGCCGCTTCGTGGACGTCACCACCCAGTCGTCCAGCGCCAGCACCATTCGCTGAAGGGCTGGATAGAAGAAGAGGAGGAACACGATGGTGATGATCGCCACGGCGAAGGCCTCCGAGAGAACGACCTGCACGCCGTCCGGCCGGCCGAGCAACATCGCCGCGACCAGGGTGTCGGCCAGCGTAGTGATGTTCGCTCCCATGATGTAGGGCATCGCTTCCTTCCGATCGACGTATCCCTTCGCCGCGAGCGGGACGAGGACCGTGATCGCTACCGAGACGGAGAGCGTCAGCAACGCGGCGAGGCACCCCAGGAAGAACATCGGCCACGGCTTCTTGAGCCAATGGTGGTTCCGCTCGGCGGCGCGATGGCCGTCGACTTGCGGAAGAACGCGATCCAGGAGCCTGAACGAAAGCAGGATGGCCACCAACCCGAGTGGAAACAGCACGCCTCCTGGCAGTGCGTTCCTGGCCGGGTCGACGATCCACGACCACCCGAGGTCGATGATGCCCTGCACGTCGGATGAGGCGGTCCAGCGCACACCGGAAAGGAAGCCGGTCTTCAGCAACCCGTACCCGAGGAACATGCCGGGGACGTACACGATCGCGGTGAGCGACAGGGCGAGGACGCCCATGCCGACCGACTCACGTCGGTTCTTGCTCTTCATCGCGTACAGGAAGCCGACCAGGAGAACGATGAACGACGCGCCGAGCCGCGACCCGGAGAGCATGGTGAACGTCTGAAGCCGGGAGAGAGCCCCCGCCGAGAACAGCGCCAGGGACACCGCGGCGACCGGTGACCCGGAGAGGACGAAGTACGCTCCAATCCACCCGAGACCGAGCGTGCTGACCGCGTTGTCGAAGGGAAACGTCCCCTCGAGGTACGGGCGAAGCTCGCTGGCGCCCGCCTTCATCAGTTGGATCGCCAAGATGAACAGGAAGATCGCGGGGATGAAGTGAAGGAGCTTGGTTCCGAGGAGCCGCCACCCCTCGCGGCGCTCAGCCTCCTGCTCTACGGCCGACTCACGAACCTCCTCAGCGACGGCGGCCTCCTGTCCGTCCCCGTCGGAAGGCGGCGTCACGGAAGACGCCTCGGGCACGAGGACTCGAGGCGTATTGGATTGACCCGTTGAGGTTGGGGTTTCGGATGCCATGTTTCGTGAAGACCGACCGAACAGACGCGGTACGATACAAGCTGCCTCGGGGTGTCGCAATCAGGCGATGGACGACCGCCCGGAGGCGAGGTATCCGGATCCGCGACCCGAGTGCTTTCCCCTAT
>JALYGK010000163.1 GCA_030777105.1 Actinomycetota bacterium
ATCGAGACGGGTGCGTTGGAGCCGCGCGGTGGCACCGAGCCTTTCGCTCCCCCCGACGTAGGCCGGATTCGTGTCCTTCGCGCATGGGAGGAGGCCGGACTCCCGCCGGAGGCGGTCATAAGCGTGGTGCGGGAAGGAGAGCTCTCAATCTCCTGGCTCGACTCGCCAGCATTAGGCCCCGGGGTTCGCTCGGACATCACGTACGACGAACTGAATGCGAAGGAAGGCGTTCCGCTGACGTTGATCCAAGGTCTGTACGAGGCGCTTGGCTTTGCTCCACCCGGTCACGACTATCGGGTACGGGAAGGCGACCGCGAGCTGGCGGGTCTTGTTCGGACATTCGAGGAGGCCGGAGGTCGCGAGGGCCCTACGTTGCGGCTCCTCCGCATTTACGCCGACAGCATGCGCCGGGTGGCGAAGGCGGAGGCGGAACTGTACGAATCGGAGATCGAGCAGCCTCTGCGCCAGTCGGGCCGCGGCGAGCGGGAACTCATGGAATTTGGGGCGCAATTCGGGGAACGAATCATTGGGTTCCTCGAGCGTGCCCTGCTCGAGATCTATCACCGGCACCGCCAGCACGTTTGGATCGAGCACTCAATCAACCACGCAGAGGTGGCGTTGGAGCGGGCGGGGCTCTATAAGAAGGTTCCAAGGCCGCCAGCCATTTCGTTCGTCGATCTGACCGGGTACACGCGGCTCACCGAACAGCGAGGAGACGAACTCGCCGCGCAGCTCGCCAGTAGCTTGGGTTCCCTGGTCGAAGAGATCTCACGCACGCATCGCGGAAGACCCATCCGTTGGCTCGGAGACGGGGGTCTGCTGCACTTCAAGGCGCCCCGGGACGCCGTCCTGTCCGCTCTGGACATGGTCGAGAAGGCTCCTGGTGTGGGGCTCCCTCCAGTGCACATCGGGATCCACACGGGACCCGTCGTCTTCCAGGACGGCGACGTCTTCGGCAGGACCGTGAACATAGCGTCGCGGATCGCCTCCTACGCCACCGGAGGGCAGGTTTTGGTGAGCGAGGAGACCGCTCATAACTCCCCCGACGGAGGAGTGCGGTTCGAGCCCATCGAGCCTGTGAGCCTAAAGGGCATCGAGAACCCTCTGACGCTCTACCGGGCGTTTCGAGCGCGCATGGCATGAGGCAATCTTGAGCGCCGCACATCCGTTGCGGCTCGGAGCAGCCAGCCGGTAGAGTCGTGCACTCAATGCGTATGGAAGATCAACCGCGATGAATCAGATGCGCAGGCGTGTCCTTACCGGTGCGCTCCTGGCCTCCGTCACAGGAGCGCTCGTGGCCTTCGCCTTCGGCTCGCCTGCGGCGGCCCAGGACAACGATGACCTGAGCACGAATGATCAGATCGTGCTGAACGGCCGCCTGAATGTCCCCGAGGGCGAAACGATCGATACAGCGGTGATCTTCAACGGTCCGCTTACGGTCGATGGCACCGTGAGGGAGACGGTCGTTGTCTTCAACGGTGACGCCGTGATCGCAGGCAGTGTCGGTGAGGACGTCGTTGTCTTCAACGGAAGCGTCGTCGTGCGGTCTGGAGCGCGAATCGGTGGCGACGTCATAACTCAGCAGACGCCGCGGGTCGAGCAAGGCGCGACCATCGGGGGCAGCCGGCAACGCATTACGACGAAGTTCGACTTCGAGGCGCTCGGGCTGGCGAGCCGAATGGCATGGTGGGTTGCCTACTCGGTGTCGACGCTCATCCTCGGATTGCTGCTCCTTCTGTTCGCACCGGCACTGGACCGTGCGATCGTGGATGCCGTACGCAACAGAACCGGCGCCTCCATCGGCTTCGGCGCGGGCCTCTTCTTCTTGGTGCCGATTGCGGCAGTCATCTTCCTCCTACTGATCGTTTCGTTCCCGCTCGGATTGTTTCTCCTGCTCGCCCTGGCGCTGCTGTACACGGTCGGGTTTGTGGCCGGTGCGCACGTGCTTGGTCGACTGATACTGAAGCCACCGTCGTCGCGGTTCGTCGCTTTTCTCATCGGGTGGGGAATCCTCCGCGTGCTTGCGCTCGTCCCGGTTCTCGGCGGCCTGCTCTGGCTCGCGGCCGCAGTTCTCGGGCTAGGGGCACTGGCGGTTGCGGCCCGACGTGCTTCATCCGTCGAGGAGCGCGGCGCCGTCGTCCCTCCCACGCCCGCGTAGGGCCTCGCTCCTACGACGCTTGGGCGTCTCCATTCGTGAACCTCAGCGAGAAGATTCATGTCGAGCGAACGCCGCAGCGAGCTCCGTTCGGGACCGCAGGCCGAGCTTCCTATAAATGTTCGCGAGGTGGAACTCGATGGTCTTGGCGCTGAGGAAAAGTGCAGCGGCAGCCTCTCGATTGCTGGCCCCCTTTGCAATGACCAGAGCGACCCGAAGTTCCTGTGGTGTGAGTTCCCGTGAACCCCGCGGCTGACGACGGACGGCGTCACCGGTTGCGTGCAGTTCCTGTCGCGCGGTCTCGATCCATCCGGTAGCGCCGAGCTCATCGAAGATCTCCATGGCGGCCCGTAGATGGACGCGGGCGTCGGAGCGCCGACCCTCCCGGCGGAGTCGTTGGCCGAAGTAGAGGTCGGTGCGAGCCCGTTCGAACGGCCTGGGCAAACCGGCATGGAGCTCGAGCGCCTCAGCAAACTGCGGTTCAAAATCATCCTTCGTGCCCTTGAGGGCACGGCAGCGCACCGCGGACACCGACGCGGAGGGGCTCTCGCTTAGCCGAACAACGTCGTCGAGCTCCGTCAGGATCTGGTTGGCGTCGTGGCGCCGGCCGACCGCCAGATATGCCTCGAACAGATCCGCGTGCCAGGTGACGACGTTCGGGTTGCCGAGCCCATGCTTCCTGGCCAATTTGGCCGCCCTCTCGAGATGCGGGATAGCATCCGCCGGACGGCCGGCTCCCAGCTCGAGCAGGCCCAGCGCGTGCGCCCCGAGCGTCTGTAGCGATTCCGCGCCCGTTTTCCGTTCGAGCTCCAGGCCCGCCGCCACATGCTCACGGCAGTCGCTCTCCGCACCCCGCCCCGCCTCGGTCTCGGCCAAGCACAGGAGCGAATGCGCCAGGCTGGCAGTCTGTCTGGTCTCAACGCTGAGCTCCACCGCCTCGTGCGCGTTCGCTAGAGATTCGTCCCACGCCCCGACCCTGAAGTCGATCCGGGCCTTTGCCGCCAGCGGGTACGGGAGAGCCGAAGGCGCGCTGAGCGCCCGCATGTCGCGGATGAACGCGTCCAGGAACCGTGAAGCCTCTTCATAGAGCTCGAGCCACCCGAGGACGAGCCCAAAGCTCGCCAGTTCTCCCTGGCCCTCCGGAGCCGGAACGTTCAGAAGCACCGCTAGGACGCGCATCGCAATTTCTCGTGCCCGCTGAATGTCTCCACGGCAGCCGAGCGAGGTGGCAAGCGCCATGTATGTGGCGATCGGGACCGGCCCTTCCAGGCCCTGGCCGACATCGACCGCGCGATGGGAATGCTCGACGGCCTCCTCCAGTCGTCCCTCCTGGATGCACGTCATGGCCGCGGTGACGAGCGCCGTCGCAGCTCGTTCCTTATCAGGTGCGCGGTCGGCTTCCTCAAGCACGATGCCTCTGGCTCTCGACGGTGACAACCACATCAGGAGACGACCCTGGAGATTTCGAAGGTCCGCCTGAAGCACCGGGTCGTCGCTTAACTCCAGTGCCACGTCCACGAGATCGCTTGCGCGGTCCAGTTCTCCGGCGAGGAAGCAGGCGTTGGCCGCCTGGAGCAACCGGCGCGCGCGCTCCCGACTTCCAGGCGTGAGGCGGGCCGCTCGCTCAAAGGCATTGGCAGCACCCGAGTAGCCCGTCCTCGCCAGTGCATCACCGGCTGCCGCCTCCAGCGCTGAGGCGACTGCTTCATCGGGCTCGGGCGAGGAGGCCGCAAGGTGCCACGCCGACCGGTCGGTTTTACCGCGTTCCGCGAAAGCGTCGGCGAGCGCACGATGGATCTGTCGTCGGTCGCTCGGCGGAACCGCGTGATACGCAGCCGAACGGATGAGCGGGTGTCTGAAGGTCACGGTGTTCGCGTCAACCGCGATGAGGTTCGCGTCCTCCGCTCTCAGCAATGCGTCCGGGTCGATGGCGAGCCTTCTCAGCGCGTCGTATAGCGACGCCGTGTCGTTGGAGTCGTTGGCCGCCGTTACGGCTAGAGCGCGGCGAACCGGCTCTGGCAGCCTCGTGATGTTCCGCATGAAGGCCTGCTCGGCACTGAGGATTGGCAACGATTCGAGAAGCGCGCCATCACCGAGAAGATCACCCAGCTCCATCGCGGTGACGGCCTCGATGATCGCGAGGGGGTTCCCACCCGTCGCAGCCCGCAGACGAGACCCGACACGCGAGGGGACCGAGCGCCCAAGGACGGCGGTGGCAAGGGTTGCGGCTGACTCCTCGTCCAGCCCTCCCAGGATGAGCTCTGGGAGCGCGGCAACTCCAGGGAGATTCTCGGTCTCACCGCGAAGCCCGAAGAGCATGACGACGCCTTCTGACCCCAGACGGCGTGCCGCGAACAAGAGAGCCTCTGCGGACGAGGCGTCCAACCAGTGCGCGTCGTCGACGATGGCCAGCAATGGGTCTTCCTCGGCGGCTGCGGCCAGGACGCTGAGCGTCGCTGCCGAGACCCTGAACCGATCGATCGCGGTTGGAGGTCCCAGCGCGAGAGCGCCGGCGATGGCGGCGGCCTGCGGTTCGGGGATGCCCGATATTGCGTCGGTCACCGGAGCCAGCAGCTCGGCCAATCCCGAGAAGGGCAGATCGGTTTCTGACTGCACCCCTCGCGAACGAAGAACCACCATGTCCCGCGCCTGGGTACGCGCGTAGTCGAGGAGAGCCGTCTTCCCGATACCGGGTTCTCCGCGAATCACGAGCGCGCCGCTCACCCGTCGCCGGGCGTCGGTCAAAAGAGCTTCGATTCGCGCGCACTCGACCGCTCGACCCAGCAGCACCACGCGAACTGTAATGCGTCGTCTCGGACCAGCCCAGAGACGAAAAACCTAGGGATTTCCCGGGCGCAACGACGCCTCCCTGAAGGCATCGTTCGCATGACCATGCAGATCGCAATCGCCAAGGTGCCACCGATCCTCCGGCGGGCGCTCGAGACCGAACTCTCGGCCGGTGGCTTCGAGATCCATGAGCCAAAGGACCTCCTCGCATGGGCTTCTGCTTCCGATCGGCGAGGAGTGGTGCTGAGCGTGGAGTCTCCCGACGACCTGTGGCTAGCTCACACGTTGCGGGAGGCACGAAACGATATCGCGGTCGTGGCGTTGATCCCCCAATCGTTGCCGGCGTTCTACAGCCGGGTGCTGAGGGAAGGCGCCGTCCCTGTCGCCCACACGGCAGCGGTGCATGACGTGGTCGCGGTGCTCCGGGAGGCAATGGAGGGAAGGGCATCGATACCGCAGGAGGCAGCCAGAGCCATCGCTCGCGGCGAGGGTGTGGATCCCGATGCCGAGGTGTTATCCGGAGACGAGGTCGAGTGGCTCCGACGACTCTCCGGTGGTGTGACGGTCTCCGAACTGGCCCGTGAAGCCGGGCACTCGAAGCGAGAGATGTACCGCCTGCTGGCGGCGATGTACGGACGGATGGGCGTGCACGGAAAGATCGAGGCGTTGGTCCGTGCGGCGCAGTGGGGGCTCATCTCGGAAAGGCACGAACGCAACGAAGGCTCCGAGCCCGCTGTTTGGCAGGACCCTGCCAGCAAGACCATTCGGAATGACCATTCATGGAGAGAACCCGGGCTCTTACCGTTCCGCCGGGAGCGGCTCAGGTCTCGGCAAGAAGTTGAGGCGCCGTTTTTTGGAAGGAGAGCACCATGACATCACATACAGCTCCGGGAACGTCGATGCCGCAGCGACGGATGGCATCGCCTCTTGCGATCGGCGTCATCTGGTCGATTGTGGTCGCGGCGCTGACGCTCACACCACTTTCGGCTTTCGCCGGCTCGCTGGTGCTCGTGAGCGGAAACGCCCCCGTCGGCGAACGCGACCCTCATACGGAGGTATCCGTTGACGGCGGGCTGACCTACGGGCAGGCCTACGTCGTCAATCCCCAGTCCGTCTACGACACGATCACGGGGTCGCAGTGGATCAAGGCCGGCAGCGATCCCGAGACGGTCCTGTACCGTCGCACGTTCCAGATTCCCGGCGGGGCGACAGACCGCTCAGTGACAGCGTGCGTCCATGCCGACAATGCCGCAACCATTCGAGTCAATGGAGTGCAGATCGGGGCGCAGCCGCAGCAGGAGATCTTCGAGAACTTCCAGGATCCCGCCGAGTGCTACACGCCGTCGGCGGATGTACTCACGAGCGGCAGCAACCTCCTCGAGATCGATGTGTGGAGCGGGGGGCCTCCGTCGGGTCTCGACTACTCGGTCACGGTGTCCTGGGTGGAATCGAATTTGCTTCGCAACGGAGAGTTCGAGCTGGACGCGAACGGCGACAACCGCCCGGATGGCTGGACGACCAACAGGCACTTCACGAGGAGCAACTCGGTCGTTGCGAGCGGCGACTTTTCCGGAAGGCACCGGACCGGTGATGACGCGAGCTACACCGTCCGGCAAGCAGTGCCAAACCTGCTAGCAGGGACGACGTACACCTTCCGCGGCCTGGTGAATATCCCGGCAACCACCGAGATGGGGACGTTCCGGATTCAGGTCCGCTGGCGGAACGCCGCGAAGCGAACGATCAAGGCCGTGACGGTGGAGACCCACACCGCACCCACGCGAAGCTGGGACGTCGCGGCTCGGGCCATGGTCGCTCCGCGTGGAACGAAGACCGCCGTCGTTCGAATGGTGCTCCGGAGGGTTGAAGGGACGATCTATGTCGATCAGTTCGAGTTCAGCGAATAAGGGGATGACGGCAACCGCTGTCATGCCGACGTCGACCACGGAAGGAGGAACCGTGAGAAAGCGAGTCCGAATCTTTGTGATCGGTAGCGCGTTGGTGATGGGGCTTACCGCACAGCCGACGCCGGCCGCAGCGGCAGGGTGTCCAGGTGGGGCGAACTCGGCACAAGCTCGCGCGTATCCGGGTTCCAGGGCGGATGCGGTCAGATCCGCCAGGGAAAATGCGCTTCCAGGGCAAAACTTCGGAGACATCCAGTCCGACTACAACCACCAGGTCTGCGGACATGGATCGCCGTAGTGACGTGCCGGCCGCAGCCGGCTAACTCGCTTCGGCTGGCGGACGGGCTACGGCGCCACGATGTCGTCAGGAAGCTGGTTCACGAACCCGATGACTGCCGTCTCGGCGAACGAGAGCCGGGAGAGGGGCAGTCGTTCGGCGAAAGCCAGCACGTGATTTCCGGCGGTCTCGAAACTCCATCCCGGATCGAGTGACAGCAACCAGGACCGCAGGTCTTGGTGCAGCAGGGCGCGAGCGGCTGGCGGGTCCTGCGACTTCACCTTGAATACCCGGTCGAATGTCTCGTCGCCGATCTCCACGTCGTCGATACCGATAGCCCGGGCGATCCGCGACCAGAACCCCTCACGCCCGATGATCACGGAAGGCAACCCCCGGGGCACCTCAACGATTGCGCACGTGTGTTCGTAGTCCACTCGATTGGTCGACGACGTTTGCGGGTTGTAGGTCTCGCGCCAGGACAGAAAGTCGATCGTCCACACCCGATACTCGTCGACCTGCCGCACCGCCACGTTCTGGATCTCCCGTCCGCGACCGATTCGGAAAAGCCGGAACGGCATGGCCGACAGCCGGGGTGCATCGTCGGGAGCCATCCGTGCCCCCATTTTCGTGGCGGCGGCGGCGAATCCCTGGGTACGGCGCTTTCCTCGCACGCGCTCCCACACCACGAATGCCGCTGCGACCGGCACCGCCACGGTGCCAACGACGGCGAACGTCATCCCGGCGCCCCCACCCCCGGTCCTCGCCAACGAAAACAGCGATCACCATGGCACCAGCAATCACCAGGGCTGCCGCCCAGGCAACGACGGTGGTGGTCGCGGCACCGTCCGAGGCGTGAAGCCG
>JALYGK010000164.1 GCA_030777105.1 Actinomycetota bacterium
CGCTCGGCCCCAAGAGCCAGCTCGAGTTCGACGGTTCGTTCGCGAACTCGGTCTTCGAGCTCTTCGTTGTGCCTCCGAAGCCCTAGGTGGAGTTCCCGGAGCTCCAGCATGTTTCGAATCCTGAGTAGGACCTCACTGAGATCAAACGGCTTGGTGAGGAAGTCCTTCGCTCCGCCGGCCAACGCTTTGCGCTTGCTCTCGGCGGTCGCATCAGCGGTGAGGACGAGGACCGGCAGGTACGTCGATGCCGGAATAGTCGTCCTGATCAACTCCAGGACCTCGAACCCATCGAGATGTGGCATGAGGAGGTCGAGCAGCACGAGGTCTGGCTCGAATTCGGTTAACAGGCTCGGCATCCGGCGCGGATCCGTGATGCCTTCCACGCAGGTGTAACCAACCTGCCGCAGTGCCCGTCGCAGAATCTCGATGTTGGGCGGCTCGTCGTCGACTATGAGGATTCGTGCTTCGGGATAGTGCAGTTGGTTGTCCATCGTCAGCGATCCTCCTTCGCCATATCGGCTTCTCTCCGTGCCGCCTTGACGTCGGTTTTAGCTGGTTGTCAACAACCGACATGGGGTCGAACAGCCGGTCTCGATGAGAGACCAAATGAGCGAGCCGGCACAGGTTGAG
Source organism: Actinomycetota bacterium (assembly GCA_030777105.1). Classification (GTDB taxonomy): domain Bacteria; phylum Actinomycetota; class UBA4738; order UBA4738; family UBA4738; genus JALYGK01. The sequence goes on from JALYGK010000164.1 coordinate 631, forward strand.
CTGGCACGGCCTATCTACACAGGCGTCTACAACGCCGGACAGGCCGATCGTCCTCTAAAGGTCCGCCTTCAAATGCCGAGTCCCACAAAGAAGGGAAACTGCATGAACAGACGCGAGTTAACCGGCACGGTTAGTGACGGCGTCCTTGCAGAGAGCATCGTTCGGACGATTCGCGAGCCTCTGATCGTGTTGGACAGCGACTTCCGTGTCAGGGCGGCAAACGAAGCTTTCTACCACACGTTTCAAGTGCGGCAGGACGACACGTGGGGCCGTAGCTTCTTTGACCTCGGTAATCGCCAGTGGGACATACCCGCGTTGGGCCTCCTGCTCAGGAAGATCATCCCCGAGCGGGAGGTATTCGAGGAATTCGAGGTCACCCACTCGTTCCCGCACATCGGGCCACGGACCATGCTCCTCAATTGCCGCTTAATCCGAGGAGATGACCCCAGCGACGCCCTGATCCTGCTGGCCTTCGAGGACGTCACCGAGAGACGCCGCGCCGAGGGGTTGCTGGCGGACCGCGCACAAGAACTTGCTCGATCCAATGCCGACCTCGAACAGTTCGCGTACGTCGCATCGCACGATCTTCAGGAGCCGCTCCGAATGGTCGCCAGTTACGGAGACCTCCTTGCTGCTCGCTATGCCGACCAACTCGATGAGCGCGGAACGCAATACATCGGTTACATCGTGGACGGCGCGCAGCGCATGCAGCAGCTGATCGACGATCTTCTCGCGTTCGCCCGCGCGACGAGGGACGGCGACAAGATCGCCCAAATCAGTGCGGAAGAGCCGCTAAGGCGGGCACTCCGTGCGCTCCGCGCTGCCGTGGAACAAAGTGGCGCCGTCATCACCAATGACCCCTTGCCCATGGTGGTGGCGCCGCCATCGCAACTCCAACAGGTCTTTCAGAACCTCATCGGGAACGCGATCAAGTTTCGGACCGAGGACCAACTGCGAATCCACATCTCCGCCCGTCGAGAGGGAGGCGATTGGCGGTTCTCGGTCCAGGACAACGGCATCGGGATCGACCCCGCGCACCGTGATCGCATCTTCGGTTTGTTCCAACGGCTCCACACTCGTGCGCGGTATACGGGAAGCGGAGTGGGGCTCGCACTGTGCAAAAAGATCGTGGAGGCGCGTGGAGGACGGATTTGGGTCGAACCGGCTCCTGACAAGGGCACCATCTTCTTCTTCACGCTGCCAGTGGAAAAAGGAGAAGGATCATGAGCTTGGACGTGAAGATCGAACCCATCGAGATCCTGCTCGTCGAGGACAACGCGGGTGATGTGCAACTGACTCGAGAAGCGTTGGCGGATGGGAAGGTCCTGAACAACCTCCATGTCGTGGAGGATGGCGAACAAGCAATCGACTTCCTACGGGGAGAAGGTCAGTTCTCGGACGCTCTTCGCCCAGACCTCGTCTTACTCGATCTGAATCTCCCCAGAAAAGACGGCCGCGAGGTGCTCGCAGAGATCAAAGAGGATGTCGACCTCCGACGCATCCCGGTTGTCGTCCTCACGTCCTCCAAAGCAGAGGAGGACATCGCAAGGAGCTATGACCTCCATGCGAACTGTTACATCAGCAAGCCGGTCCGACTGGACGGGTTCTTGACGGTGCTCCAAGAAATCGAAGGGTTTTGGTTGAGCCTCGTGAAGCTGCCCAGATCATGACCGAGTCTTCAAATAAGACGGTCCTGGTTGTCGAAGACAATCCCGGCGACGTCGATCTGATTCACGAAGCACTCGATCAACCGATGCGCACTCAATGGGAGATCCGGCGCGCCGGCAAGCTCGCTGAAGCTTTCGAGCGGCTCCGACAGGACCAAGTGGACATCGTCCTGTTGGATCTGTCGCTTCCCGACGCACATGGGCTCGAGACGTTGACCCGGCTGAACGCGCGTGTGGGAAACACCCCCATCGTCGTCCTGACCGGGCAGTACAACGAGGATGTCGGGCTCGAGGCCCTGAAGCACGGCGCGCAGGATTACCTCGTCAAGGGACGGGTGGACGGCCCCATCCTCAGTCGGGTCATGGAGTATGCGATTGAGCGAAAGCACAGCGAGCGAGCCCTTCGAGAAAGCGAACGGCGGTACAGGCTCGTCGTCGAAAACGCCCGCGAGACCATCACGGTCCTTGACGTCGAGGGTCGCGTCCTCTACGCGTCTCCATCACACGAGACGATTCTCGGCTACGCCCCCGATGAGATGGTCGGTGTTCGTTTCGAGGACCTCGTCCATCCTGATGACGCCTCTGCTGCGGCCAGGAATGTGGCCAAGGCACTAGCGAGTGAAGAATCAGGTGGGACGAATATCCGGGTTCGGCACAAGCAGGGTCACTGGGTTGCCATGGAACGAACAGCAACGCTGATACACGACGACCCGACGCAGGACCCTCTGGTGCTGGCCATCTCGCGAGATGTAACTGATCGGGCACGCGCGGAGCGGAGAATAACCGCGCAGCATGAGGTGACGCGCGTCCTGGCCGAGTCGACAACGCTGAGCGACGCAACACCAAGGATCCTCGAAGCCGTTTGCACGAGTCTGGCGTGGGACATGGGAGCGTTGTGGCGCCTCGATCGTGATGCGGAGGTGCTCCATTGTGTCGATGTTTGGAGGTTCCCTGGATTAGACAAGGAACTCGAAGCCCTGACACGCCGCATTGAGATGCCTCGCGGGATCGGCTTGCCTGGGCGCGTGTGGGAACAACGAGCGCCAGTGTGGATCCGCGACGCGCCGATTGACCCTACCTTGCCCCGGACAGCGGCAATGCGGCAAGCAGACATTCATACAGGCTTTGGTTTCCCGATTGTTCGCGGTGACGAATTCCTCGGCGTTATGGAGTTCTTCGCGAGGGAAGGACGAGAGCCCGACGAAGACCTTCTCCGAATGATGTCCGCCGTCGGAAGTCAGATCGGTCAGTTCGTCGAGCGAAAGCTGGCGGAAGAAGAGGTCATGAAGCTGAATGCCGAGCTCGAGGAACGCGTCCGTGAGCGAACGAGTCAGCTCGAAGCGGCGAATCACAACCTGAAGGACCAGATCTCGCACCGAAAAAGCGCCGAAGAAACGGCGCGAAACGCTCAGCGCGAAGCAGAACGAGCCAATCGCGCGAAGTCCGAGTTTCTCTCAGGCATGAGCCACGAATTACGGACACCGTTAAACGGCATCCTCGGGTTCGCGCAGCTCCTTGAGATGGACGACCTCAATGAGGAACAACAAGATAGCGTTCAACAGATTCTCAGAGCAGGCCGACATTTGCTGTCGCTCATCAACGAGATCCTGGACATCGGCCGCATCGAGAGCGGACATCTGACGTTGTCGATGGAACCGGTCGATGTCCACGCCCTGGTCCAGGAATGCGTCGGGCTGCTCCGGCCCCTGGCCTTTGAGCGAAACATCGCCATTGAAGTCGACGCACCACCCGGCTCATGCTCTGCCATGGCGGATCAACAACGCCTGAAGCAGGTAGTTCTGAATCTGTTATCGAACGCCGTGAAGTACAACGATGAAGGCGGCACGGTCCGCGCATCGATCAGTGATGCCCTGGAAAACCGAGTTCGGCTCGAAGTGGTCGACTCAGGACAAGGGATGGCTGCAGAGGACCTGGAGCGAGTATTTCGTGCGTTCGAACGCCTGCCTTCGAGCTACGGCGTGCAGGGAACCGGGCTGGGGCTGGCGCTCTCGAAGCGATTGGTTGAGGCGATGGGCGGAGCCATTGGAGTTCGAAGCGAGGTAGGGGCCGGAAGCACTTTCTGGCTCGAGCTCGCGGTCCCAGCACAGGGCCATGTTGAAGCGGAAGCGCCTCAGCTCGAGCCTTCCCGAAGCGGCTTGAGCCGAAGGGTGCTCTATATCGAGGACAACTTGTCGAACTTTTCGCTCGTCGAACGGCTTCTTACTCCTCTCGAGATAAGCCTCATGCCGGCGATGCAAGGGCAGCTCGGATTCGATCTCGCGCGCGAGCACCGACCCGATCTCATCTTGCTGGATCTGCATCTCCCGGATCTCCCGGGAGAAGAGGTTCTGAAGTGGCTGAGAACGGATCCGGCGACGAGACAGATCCCGGTCATCATCGTCAGCGCCGATGCGACACAGCGGCATGCGAAGGCGCTCGCGAAGCTTGGCGTACATGCGTACCTCACGAAGCCACTCGACGTAAGGAAGTTCCTTCGCGTCATCGGAGCTGCGTTGGACGGCGACCGGGGCGATTCTCAAGCTCGCCTAGCCGATACGGCCCCACGAGCAGAGGCATGATGCTCAACTCAGCGCTCAGGGAAGTTGGCGGACATGTCCGACAAGCTCTCCCCAGAGGCCGCACACTGCCGCAAGATGTCTGGAAACGCCGGCATCGAGCGATGCTTGCCATCCTGTGGCTCCATGCGCCTGGGCTGGCGATCTTCGGCATCGTCCAAAACTTCGGCGTCGGTCACAGTCTCATTGAGGCAGGCATCGTCGCTGTTATCGCGTTAGCGAGCAGCCTTCCGCTCCGAACCCGGAAAGTCCCAGCGGCGTTGGTTTCGTTCGGATTGCTCACGTCTTCAGCGATTCTCGTGCACATGTCTGGCGGGTTCATCGAGGCGCATTTCCACTTCTTCGTGATGATCGTGCTGCTTTCGCTCTACGAAGACTGGACCCCATTCCTCTTGGCGGTTGCGTACGTGGTCGTTCACCACGGCGTCTTCGGGGCCTTGGACCCCAGATCGGTGTACAACCACGCAAGCGCGATAGCCGAACCGTGGAAGTGGGCGACGATCCACGGCCTCTTCATCGCAGGCGCCGGACTCGTCTCGATCGCTGCTTGGAAACTGAACGAGGGCTTTCGGGCGAAATTCCGGGACATCGCCGCGATCGTGGAGTCGTCTCAGGACGCGATCTTGACCAAGACCCTCGAAGGCATCATTACGACTTGGAACGCGGGGGCGACGAAGATGTACGGGTACGCTCCTGACGAAATCATCGGTCGGTCCATCAGGACCCTCGTTCCGGCGGACAGAAAGGCCGAGATCGACGACATCCTGGAACGAGTACGCGCTGGAAAAACGGTGAAGTCTTTCGAGACGGTTCGGCTGGCGAAGGATGGCCGTCGACTGGATGTCTCGGTGACGATCTCGCCAGTCCGTGATCAGGAAGGTCGTGTCGTGGGGGCCTCGACGATCGCTCGGGACATCACTCGGCGAAAGCGTGCTGAGGTGGAGCGAGAGCGCTTCTTCACCGTCGCAATGGACATGCTGTGCGTCGCCGGATTCGACGGCAACTTCAAGCGGGTCAATCCCGCCTGGGAGCGTGTCCTCGGCTGGTCCGAGACTGAGTTGCGATCTCGGCCTTTCCTCTGGTTCGTTCACCCAGATGACGTCGACCGAACCCGGACGGAGGCTAGAAAGCTCATCGAAGGGGAGACGACCATCCATTTCCAGAACCGCTATCGACACCGAGACGGCACGTACCGTTGGCTGGACTGGACTGCGGTTCCGGACGTCGACTACCAGTTGACCTACGCCTCAGCTCGCGACGTCACCAGGTCCAAGGAGCTCGAGGATGCCCTTCATCGGTACGCATCAGAGGTCGATGCGGCAAATCGGAAGCTCGAGGAGTCGAACCAGACACTCAAGGATTTTGTCGCCATCGCCTCCCATGACCTGCGCGGACCGCTCTCAACGATCCTGGGATTGGCCTCGGGCATGCCTCGGACGTGGGACTCGACCGACGATACTCAGAAGCGCGAGTTCATCGCTGCGATCGAGCGGGCGGCACGCCGCATAGCGCGGCTCGTCGAGGATCTGCTGACCGTCTCGCGCATCGAAGCTGGGAAGGTCAGTGTGCACAAGCAGACGGTCAATCTCCCCGACGCCGTCCAAGAAGCGATCCGCAGATCGGAAACCGTCGGGGACGGCGTTCGTACCGATATCCCTCGGGCCTCTGTAGAGGTCGACCCCGACCACCTGGAGCGGATCCTGACCAACTACGTGACGAACGCGCTGAAGTACGGGGAGCACCCCGTCGAGGTCGAAGCCCGAGAGAAAGGCGAGTGGGTCGAGATTCACGTTCGAGACTGGGGGCCCGGGGTTCCACCCGATTTCGTTCCCCGAATGTGGGAAAAGTTCTCTCGTCCCGAGGACGCCAGCCAACGACACACAGGGACCGGGCTCGGCCTTTCAATCGTGGCGGGGTTGGCGCGTGCCAACGGAGGTACAGCATGGTACGAGCCGAACAACCCCAGAGGTTCATGCTTTTGCCTCCGGCTTCCCAAGCCGAAGGATGACCACCTGACTGAGGGGTTGAGCGCGTGACGGTTCGCGTCTTTGCCGTCGTCGAGGACGATCCGGATGCCCGCATGGTCGTCCGCACGCTGCTATCAGAGGACGGCCGCTTCTCCCTGACGATGGAAGCCGCGTCCGCCGAAGAGGCGCTCAGAATCGTTCGGGCGCTCGGAATCGCCCGGGCCGAACCGCCCGACCTTATCGTGCTGGATCACAACCTCGACGGACCGCTGACCGGCCTGGAGGCGGCGTCCCTTCTGAAGCTGGAAGCGCCTCAGGCCAAGATCATCCTGTTCACCGGAGCTGAAGAGATTCGAGACCGTGCCATCGAGCAAGACGACGTGGATGCGTTCGTTGGAAAGTCGCGGCCCGACGATTTGCTGCCTGCCGCCCGACGGGTTCTCGGAATCTGACGGGACGCTCGCGGGTTCATGTGCTCACCGCTCACCGAGTAGGTTTTCGATCGTCTTGAGACGATCTCACCGGAGATACTGGCTCGCGGCTGTGAAGAGTGCGAATCCGCCGATAAGGACCGGGACCTCCGTCGGGACCTGGCGAGAGCGATTCTGCTACCCCGATGCAGCCGCGACGGCGGAGTACGAAGGGAAGACGTACTTGAGGCCCAATCTCTCCCGTTTTCAGAGCGGTGGCGTTATGCGCGCCCGCTTGTCGAAATCGAAGTAGCGATGGTCCATGAAGTGGCCCTGCGCGCGCATCTCCGCTCGAGGGACCAGATGACGTTCGGTAACCCACAGACGGAACCAAACCGGGACTGAGCCGCTCCGCCCGAAGAACGAGACGATCTGTGCCGACGCACCTCGAACGTCGGCCCGGCCGACGACCCGAGGGGCCACGAACGGCCGAAAGAAGTCCCATGTGAAGGACGGAACCTCGATCCCGGCGCGCCCCCGTTCGACTTTCCACCGTTCACCTTCCTTGCTGTAGCGGGTTCCCCCGATCACGATCCATTCGGCGCCCGACGAGACCTCGGCTCGCATCCGATCTGGTGCCTGGAATTCGTACCGGGTTCGAACGGTCCGCAGTCCCGATGACAGCGTTTCGTCGAGGCGATAGGTCCGTAGCCGATGCAGGCGCTCCTGAGCGCGCAGGAGGACTGGCGAGCCGTCGTTCGCTGGAAGTGCGGGGAGCCGGAAAAGCGCCTCACCACCGGTCTTGCCCGCCACGCCGATCTCCACGCGTTCGTTTCCGCGAAGGCGGACCTGCGCCCGGCGACAGGTGGGCGCGCATCTCTGGAGTCGGTACGGGCGGCCGTTAACCGAAAACGTCGCCGTGAGCCCTGCTGCGTCCTTCTCGCCGGTACGGGGCAGGAGGTAGACCAGCGCCTGGTTTGGTCCCGGCTGCCCCGGGCGCAGGGTCAGAGCGACCAGCACCTCGCCGGCGCTTTCCCCCATGGTGAGGTCGCCTTCCCGAGGCAGAGCCGAGACTGCGCTAGGGGCTTCCCGGACCTCTTCCGCCTCCACCAGTCGTCCGGGCGGCAGGGGATAGGCGGCCAGCAGTGCGGCCGCTCCGATGACGAGGACGGCGGCGACGGCCTCGCCCCGGATGATCGGGCGCTCCAGCCGCCAGGCTCGGAGCGAGAAGGGGACCATGAGAGCGACCAGCCCCACCTTGAGCAGCAACACGCGGCCATACGAAGACGTCACGACCTGACGGAGTTCGCCGAGCTCTTGAAGGGCCTGGACGGTTCCGAAACCGACCGTTGCAAGAAATGCCGCCAGGGCGACCGGCGAGAACCTCCTCAATAGGAGACGACCTTCGGGCCCACGCCATCCGCCAGGGGGACGGAGACCAGCAAGCGCGAGGATTCCGCCGGCCCACAGTCCGGCCGCCACGAGGTGAGCGGCGTCGATGGAAATCCCGAACCACGCCGGGTGTACGGCCGCGGCGTGTCCGGATGATGCGAGACCGCCGATCGCGGTGAGAACGAACCACAAAGGCGAACCGCCGGAGAACACGGCGACCACGGCGGCGATCTCGGACGCAAGCCTGGCGAGCCGCGCAACGCCGGGAAGGCCCGTCGTGACATACGCGAGCACCGACCCGATCGATGGCGAGGATGAGGCGGCAAGAGCCTCTCCGATCACCACGCCGATCCCGCCGGTGAGTGCCAGGAGGAGGGGGAACCGGAGGCGAAACCGAACCCACCGAAACTCCGGTGGGCGCCGAGCCAGCCGTCGCAGCAGGAGCATCCCGAGGGCAAGCAGCAGCCCCACGTACTCGGCGGTCCGGGCGATCAAGATCAGGACGTCGTTTCGTCCCGGACTGGCCTCGATTTCACCCTCCGTCTGGAGCGGCGAGGTGACCCCCACGCCGAACTCAAATGACCCACGGAGCGTGTGCCCATCGACCACGCTTACCGTGGTCCACTGGACCTCATAGACCCCGACGGCGTTCGTGGTCAGAGGGATGTCGATGGAATCACGGGAGGTCGCCCGGCCCGCGAACTCCGTTCCCGTTGGATCCGTCACCGTCGCTCTGGAGAGCTTGGTGTTGAGGGGCTCGGTAAATCGGAGGGTGACGACTCCGGGTGCGGTTCCCAGCCGCTCCCCCGGTTCCGGTTGAGAAGAGACGAAGGCGGCGTGGGCAAGTGCTGGCTCCGGGAGGAGGACCAGAATGAGGACGGATAAGACGACGAGCGCCGCTCGGTCGGCGGGTCGAGCCACCCTTCGCCTCACCCTAGCGGTCCCCTCGCGAGGCAGAAACGACCACGCTGGCGTTCGTCGCGTACCGGCCTTGATACGGGGCGTCCCCCGAGGCGTAGGAGACCTCGAGGGCGTGTATGTAGTAGAGGCCCGGCTTGACCGCTGCGCCCTCGACGACGAGGCCCGGGAGTGACCGCGATGTTTCGTTGGGCTGCACGAGGGGTTGAAGGGAAACTGGTTTCCCTCTCCTCCTGAGCTCAGCTGGAGCAATGGCCATGCCCGGCCTCGCCAGAGCCGAGGGCACGAGCCAGAACCGTCCTGACCTGGCCGAGTCACCGACCTCAGTGACGATTCGACCCGATTTGAGAGTCGCCGGGGAATCCGAGCAGTTCCAAACGAGTCCCACAACGAGGCCAAATCGATCGCCGGTCCGGACGGTGACCTGGGGAGCCCCTCGAGGGAGCATCGAGTGCCCGTCGACGGGGACGATGGGCCCGGTGGGCGAATCGGACCCACCGTGACCTGCGCACAGCCACCCGGAGGGTTGAAGGCCGAAGAACGTCACAGCCGCTACCGCAGCCGCCATCACGGTGAGCAAAACCGAACCGCGCCACCGGAGGGAAAGAGGGCGCTGGTCGGGCCGAGATCCGAACAGGAGCAAGCAGAGGACGGCCACCACGGTGACGAACTCGAGGGAAGTGGCAACGACGTCGGCTCTCCTCACCTCCTCCGGTATCCCCCGGTTAGGTCCCACGGGGAGGCCAATCAAGCGGGAGACGCCCCACAACGAGATGATGAGCACGCTCACCTCGACGGCAGCGACCATCAATGGGCGCCAGGCGATGAAGGCCAGGACAGCTCCGAGGCCGATCTGGATTACGGCAAGGGCAATAAAGGTGAAGCCCGCGGCGGGCCATTCCTCCAGGTGGGTCCTGATCTGCGCAGCGTGAATAACGCCTGCCCCGAGCAACGAGAAGACGGCCGCGAACCGGGCCAGCGTGGTCCAATGCAGCGCGCCGTTCGGCCCTCGTTTTTCGACTCCGCGAGGACGCGCCGCCAGCTTCACCGACGGCTCCCGGTGCTCAGGAGTCGCTGGATCTGATCGAGCACAGTGGCGTACGGAGTCGCCCCGATGTGTTTGTACGCCACGGTGCCGTCGGCGCCGATGAAGAAGGTCTCCGGCACCCCGTAGACGCCGTACCGCAACGCCGTCCGGCTACCCGGATCGAGGAGGTTCGGCCAATCCCCGCCTAGCTCCTCCATCGTCGCCTCGGCCGCCCTGGGCGAGTCGTTGTAGAGAATTCCGAGGAAGACGACTCCCTTGTCGCGGTACCGGTTCCACGCGGCAACGAAGCCGGGGTGCTCTTCGCGACACGCCTGGCACCACGAGGCCCAGAAGTTCAGCACCACGGCAAGGATCGACACCACCACTGCCACGATGGCGGGTGTGAGCCAACGGATCCTGCGCCGAGCCGGCGGGGTGGGTTCAACGGAAGGCTTTTCGGTTGCTTGCATCGCAGGTCCACGTCGAGAACGGTTGGAGTTGGAATTGAACGAGCGAGTTTCGCTACGCGACCCTGGGTGGCTTATCCGGACGTGTGGCGAGAAGAAGCACTCGTGGCTTGCGGAAGCGGAGTGATGCTTCCCCGAGAAAGGCAAGACCGGCCAGCGCGACGGAAAGCAGAATGACGACACAACCCGAGCTCACGGCACACCCGGCGGCGATCGGACAGTTTCCATCCGCAGCCATGCCCATGGCGATCGGAAACCCGACCAGTAGAACCAGGAGAACGAGCACAACGATTGCCACGGCTCTCATCAGCTGGTCACTAGTCTATTGCGGCCCTGAATATGTCTTCATTCCGAACAGCTACATTCGGTACGTGTACCGTGCCGCGCTGGTCGTGAGTAGAGTGTTGCCATGAAGCGAGCCCTCCTCGTCTCGTTGGGGCTTGTAGCACTCGTCGGCGCGGGCTGCGGAGGACCAGGCAACGACCGGCAAAGTGCTGACGCTCCCACCGAAGGCGACGCCGCTCCGTCCTTCCGCCTGCCGTCCGGGCAAGGCGCCCACGTCTCTCTGGCCGACTACCGCGGGAAGCAACCCGTCCTGCTGTACTTCAGCATGGGCCCTGGCTGATACGGGTGTATGAAGCAGGTAGTTGACCTGCAGAACAACAGAGACTTCCGAAACCTCGGAGTGGCGCTCCTTTCGATCTCTCCCGATCCAATCGAAGCGTGGCGGGAGGGGGCGGCCGAGTTCCGGATCCGTACGCCGGTTCTCTCCGACGAGGGCAACCGGGTGGCGAACAGGTACGGAGTGATGCAGTGGCAGATGGCGACGGGGGAGCCCGGTCACACGTTCGTTCTGGTCGGTGCCGACGGTCGAATACGGTGGATACGGGACTACGGAGCACCGGAGAACGGTGGTGTGATGTACGTGCTGCCGGATCAGCTGCTGAAGGAGCTGAGACCGCAACTGGTCTCGTAATGGAGTAAGTCCTTTCAACCGCGGTAACTACGACGCACTTGTAGTAGCATACGAGCATGCCCACCGAAGATGTCGAGAAGGTGCTGGGACCTCTCGAGGCAGAGGTCATGCGGGTCTTGTGGAAGGCCCGCCGTCCCCTCGCCGTTCGGGACGTCCTCGCGACGCTCAATGAGGAACGGAGTGTTCCTCTTGCGTATACGACCGTCATGACGGTCATGGCCCGTCTCGCGGACAAGGGAATCCTGAGACGTCAACGGGGCGGGAGGAGCTTCCTCTACAAGGCCGCGGTCAAAGACGCTGCCGAGATTGCCG
>JALYGK010000165.1 GCA_030777105.1 Actinomycetota bacterium
CGAGCGCCGTCGTGGCGATCACCAGGCCGTCGCTGAGGTTCGCCGCAGCGACCTGTCCCCACGCCGCCGATGTCAAACCGAGCCACAGGAACCGACGCGGCCACCTCTGCGCAGTGAGGTATCGAGAGGCGGCCGCCAGGACCATCGGCGTCCACGCGAGCGTCCCGGCAAACGGCAGGTTGAGAGCCAGATGAGACCCGGCCAGCGGCAGCGCGACAGCCAGACCACCGACGGTCGCGGCCGGCCGGGAAACGCCTTCTCCCGTGAGGAACCAGTAGAGCCCGAGACCGGCGAGCAACGGCTGGAGCACGATGAACCATCGAATGGCGACGTCGCACGGAAGCCCCGCGAACAACGCCATGGCCGGCACGTACATCCACCCGGACTGCGGATCGGAGGCGAACGGAACGCCGCCCATCACGTGTGGGTTCCACGCCGGGATGGCTCCGGCGGCGAGACTCTTGCCCAGGAAGCAGTAAGTCGGGAGCCAGAACGGCAGGACATCGGGGTACTGAATCGAGATCCTCCCGCGGAACGCGAACAGATAGAGCACCGTGAGCACCGATGCGCAAACCAGCGCCGGACCGGCCATCGCTCGACCCAGCAGGAGAAGCGTGTTCTCTCTCGGAACGGCGACCTCCATCGCCGCACCACCCCCGCGAACGGCAGTCCGGCTCGTCATCGGGAAGCGACGGCTGGGTCGGCCGTCCCTTCTTCGGAGCTCGATTTCGGCCGGAGCCGAGCGAATCCCCGACGGAATCGACGGCCGAGGACTAGGGCGGAGAGGCCGGCGGCGAGCAGCGCGATCGCGGACCCGAGGAGCCCGTAGCCGACCCACGGATCGTCATACGAAAGGACCACGATGTGGCGTCCGGCGGGGACCCCTACGCCCTGAATGAGGTAGTTCGCGGGGAAGACCTGGGCAGGCCGTCCGTCGATGGTTGCGGTCCAGTGAGTGTCATACGCGTTCCGGACGACCAAGACCGCCGGGCGCGGCGTATCGACCTCGACTCGCGCGGACTGCGTACCGAGCTGGCGATACGACACCGAGGCCATCCCCGACCGTCCTTGCTTCGGCGGGCCTCCGACGCCGAACCCCTCCTCCACGATCGCCTCGGCCTCCGGTCGGAAACCGGGCGTCGTTACGGCACGGAGCGCGGCACCGGGCGACTTCACGGTCCTCCACGAGTGCACGATCGTCGCTCGCGAAGGGGGCGCGCGCAGCCGGTACAGCGTCCACGCGCCCTCCCGCGCGACTGGACGAGCGGACCGAACGGGTGGATCATCCGCGGCGGACGCGACGATCCACCGGACGTCCAGGAGATCCAACGCGACCGAAGGTGGTTCGCGGAAATAGGAGACCGCGTACCGCATCGTCTTTGGATCGGTCTTTCGAACGAACGTCCAGTATCGAAGCAGCTGCACGGGGTTGTAGCCCTGCGCCTCCTCCAGGCCGAAGACCATCGCCCGCTGGCCGCCCATGAGGCCGAGATCCTCGGGATCGAGCCGTCCGGTATAACCCCAGGGTCGCCATCGCTTCGGGTCGAGGCTGATGTATCGGCCTCCGGGGTTCGACTGAAGTGTCCGCACGATGCGACCCCCGCGCATGTAGTGGTCGAGGTTGACCTCCGACATCCGCGCCGGAAAGAACGGCGACACTCGGTGCTGCATCTCGTCGAGCAGCCTGTCCTGCACGGACGCCCCGCTGATAGCAAGTTCCACCGCGAGAACCAGCGGGACGAGTGGAAGCGCGAGCGACTTCACGGCGGTAGCGACCAGGGCGCCCGCTCCGGCGATCGTTCCCATCGTGAGCGCTGTGAGGTACTTGTCCGGTGCCGAGCTCAACCACGGGAGCGCCCACCACACGATCGCGCCCGGAGCGATCATCGCCAGTCGTACCCAGGTCGAGCGTCGCTGGCGCCACGCTTCCAGCCCAAGGGCCGCGAGCACCGGCAACGCGAGAACGAGCCCAAACTGGAACCGGCGGGGTGAGTGCATGTAGAGGCCGGCGAGCTTCGACGATCCCAAAGTCGACGTGATGAAGTCGTACACCGGCCTGACGGTCAGCAGGTAGGAACCGGCCCCGAACACGGCGAAGCCCGCCGCCAGCAGCCTTCGTCCCTTCGCCCAGAACGCGGCGAACGAGAGCGCGAGTGCTGCGGCGCCGGCGTATACACCGGGAGACAGCACGAGCGTGAGCGGCCATGCGCCGTTGAGCTCCAGGCCCGCAATGGCATCGCCATTACCGGCGCCTTCCGACAGCCGCAGCGACAGCGCATCCAGCCGCTGGTACCCCAAGTTCTGGGATGTGCGTGGAAGATACGCGAGTCGCGGCACCAGGAATGCGAGGTTCACCAGCACCAGACCGGCCAGAAGAAGGACCGTCATCCCGGCCGGCCGCCGCCAGCTTCCCCCGCTCAACGCGTCGGTCAAGACCTTCGCTACCGCGTAGGCGAGCAAGGCCGCCGTGCCGATCACCAAACCGTGACTGAAGTGCGCGGCGGCAAGTTGGCCCCACGCCAGCGCCGCGCCGACCAGCCACCCGATCCGGGCCGACCACGCCTCCGCGCGAAACATCCGCGACGCCGCGGCCAGCGTCACCGCGGACCAGGCGACCGCGCCCGATAGCCATGGCAGGCCGAACACACCCGACGCCGCGATGGCGAGCGAGAGCACCAGACCGCCGACAGTGGCCGACGGCCTGGACAGACGCTCGGCCCGGAGGAACCAGTACATTCCGAGCCCCGCGAGGATCGGTTGCAGCAGCAGGTACCAGCGCAGGGCCGTGTCGCACGGCAATGCACCGAACAGGGCCATGGCCGGAAGGTTCAGCCATCCCATTTGGGGGTCGGCGGCCGAGGGCAGCCCGCCCATCACATGCGGGTTCCAGGCCGGCAGGTGACCTTCTCGCAGGCTCCGTCCGAAGAAGCAGAAATACGGAAGCCACTGAGCTCGGATGTCCACCTGAAGCGGAAACAACCGTCCCGCCAAGAACCGGTTGAGGACGACCAGGACGCTCGCGACGATCAGCACCGGTCCCGCCAGTGCGTTCGCGAAGGCGGGAACTCCAAACCTCCGGCGGGTCCTCGACCGCAGCGCGCGCGTCGGCCGAACCGTGAGCTCTTCGCTCCTCATGCCGGCGGTGAAGACCTTCTCCATCCGCGGATCCTTCGCCGCCAAGGGCCCAACCAGGCGCCCATTCCGAGGAGACCCACGATCGAGACCGTCGAACCGAGGAGTCCGTAGCCGATCCATGGATCGTCGTACGTGAGCTCGACGGCATGCGACCCGCGCCGAACCGGAACCGCCTGGATCACGTAGTCCGCGGGCAACACGGGAGCCGGCCGCCCGTCGACCGTTGCGCGCCACCGGTCGTCATACGCGTTCCTTATGAGGAGAAGGCCGTCCGTCGGAGCCCGAACGGCGATCCGCGCCGAGTTCGTTCCGGTCCACCGGAACACCGCCTGGCCCGCGGCTGCGGCCGCGGGTGGTCGGGGCAGCCCGGGGTCACCTTCGAGGATCACGGTCCGCGATGGGTCAAACCGGGGGTCGCTGACCGCCTCGAGCGCCTCGTCGGGAGTCCTCAGGACGGTCCATGACGGAATGACGCTGGCGCGCTGGATCGGGGGAAGACGGCGTGAAAGCGCCCAGTCTCCTTCAATGACTTCCGCACGCTGCCGCAACCGACCAAACCCGCGCGCCCGTCGGGCCACCGTCCAATTGACGTGGAGGAGGTCGAAGGCAGCGCGAGAGCGCCGGACGAAGTGCGCCCGGTTGTACTTGATCGACGGCCGCTGAAGCGCCCTCACGAACGACCAATACCGCCGAAGCTGGACGGCGTTGTACGCGTCGATCGATTCCGTTCCGAAGAGCATCGATTCGTTCGTGGTTCGATCGAACACCTTGCCACGCCCCACGGTGGCATACCTTCCATCTAACGGTTCGAGAGCCCGATAGATCGGTCCCGGCTCCAGATACTTCGGGAGCTTCACCGTTGGCCTCGTCAGCGCGTTGAGGCTGGGTGGCGGGCTGAAGGGCATCCGGGTCCCCGGAGCGGCGACGCCGTTGACGGTCAGCTCAACCGCGAGCGCCGCGGGAACGGCCACCAGGAGCGGGTGCCATCGGCCGCTCGCGACAAGAAGTGAGCCGGCTACCCCCGCCCCAACCGCCGGAATCAGCAGATGCGCTGCGCCGGCGCCGAAGGCGACCGGCAGCACGGCCCAGATCACGAGACCCGGAGCGACCATTTTCGCTCGGGTTCTCCAGGAGCTTGCTTGGCGCCATGCGTCAAGTCCGAGCGCTCCAAGCACGGACAGCGCGACGAACAGCTGGAAGATCGTCCAGTACGGGTTGTGCAAGTAGAAGTCGACGATTCGGATTGATCGAAGCCCTTCGGGGATCGAGCCGGCAACCGCTTCGAGACCCAACACGTACGCGATCGCACCGAGGACGCTGAACGTCGCAGCCAGTCGGCGGTGTTTCGGACTCCACCACGCGGCAAACGACAGGCCGAGCGTGATCGCCCCGAGGAACGCTCCGGGCGACGTGGCGAGCGTCAACGGCCACACGGCGCCGGTCGCGATCGGGTCGGGGATCACGCCTCGGTCGCCGAACGTGGCGGCCAGCCGCTCCAACCCGTAGTAGCCCAGTCCCAAGCTCGTTTTGGGCGCGTACGCCAACCTCGGCGCGAAGTACGCCAAGTTGACCAGCGGAAGCGAGAGGACGAGAAGGCCCGCCGCGACCGCGGGCTTCGAAACGCGTCCTGCCCAGATGCTTCCGGCCACGTACAGGATGACCGCCACCGTTCCCATGAGGAGACCGACGCTCAGATGGGCCGCCGCCAACTGACCCCACGCGAGCGCCGTCAGCAGGAGCCACACCAAGCGCTTCGGCCACTCGGTGGACCGCAGATACCGTGAACACGCTGCGAGGGTTACAGCGGTCCACGCGAGAGACGCCGAGAACGGGATGGCGACGGGCACTCGCGATGTCGCCACGCCGAGGGCCAGCGACAGTCCCCCGACGGTCGAGGCGGGGCGTGAGGCCCCCTCCCCTCGCAAGAACCAGTACAGCCCCACGCCGGCGAGCATTGGCTGCAACACGATCATCAAACGAATCCCGAGCGAACACGAGAACAGCGAGAACAACGCCATCGGCGGGAGGTACATCCACCCGGACTGCGGGTCGGCGGCGAACGGAACGCCGCTCATGATGTGCGGGTTCCACGTCGGGATCTCGCCCTGGGTCAGGCTGTTCCCCAGATAGCAGTACGTCGGAAGCCACAGCGTCCGGACGTCGCCCACCGTCAGCAGTTCGCGGAACACGAAGTTCCGCAAGACGACCAGAACGGCGAGGACGATGACGGCCGGTCCGGCGACCGGAACTGCGAAACGCACGATGCGCCGCAGGGCCGGCTGCTCGAACAGCCTCACGTTATCCTGCCCCGATGGCTCGGTCCTCCGAGACTCCACGTCTGCGCTCATGACCGGTTGGTTTCTCGTCGTTGCGGCAAAGGCCGCGATCGTCGCGGCCGGCCTCATGGGATTCGGCTATCTCATCGTTGACGCACTGGTGAGCCGGCGTCGGATGGACGGGATCTCAAAGTGGGCGCTCGCGTTCCCGGCCGTCGTCGCCTTCTCGTTCGTTCTCATGGTCGTTCATATCGCATCTCGAGGTCGCATCCTCTCAAACCCGTGGCTCGTTCGAGCGGTGACGACGCTGGTGGCGGCGGCCCTGCTCGGGAGGCGACTCGCCCGGAGAGAGAACCGCGGCACGATTTCCAAAAACGATCTGGTCGCGGCCGTCGCGGTTGTGGCCGCGGCGCTTGTCGTATGGGGAACCCCGGTCCTGCGAGTGGTTCCGCTCGTTCCCGCCAGTGCCGACACCAGATGGCACATGGGATGGGCCAGCCAGCTGATGAACGGCGAGCCGACTCCAAGCGCTCTGGTCACTGGAGCGGTGCCGAACTACTACCCGTGGCTGTTCCACTCGCTCGTGGCATTCGTGGCGGCGTTCACGCCCGGGGGCCGCGCGTTCCACACGCTTGGCCCGCTCCAGTTCGTTCAAGTCGCCGCCGCGGCGCTGGCGCTGTTCGCCATCGGAAGGACGGTCGGAAGAAGCTGGATCGCCGGAGCGGCGACGGCGCTCTTTGGCTCAATGGCGGCCGCCCTTCCAATCGCGTTGATCGAAAGAGTTGATGCGGTCATCCACACGCCTCGCACCGGCGGACCGCGAGGGACCTACAACGCTTCGTACAACAATCTGGCCCCGCCCTTGCCGCGAGATCTGGGATACACGCTGCTGCTGGCGTTCACGTTGCTCTTGATCGCCGGACTGCTCGAGCGCCATCCGGCGCTGCTGCTGGGAGCCGGAATCAGCCTGGGGCTCGCCGGGCTGACGTCCGCCGAGTTCTTCTTCGCGGGACTGGGCGTGGCGGCGCTCACGATTGTCGCTCCCGGCGACGTGTCGAGGTTCGTCCTCGGGGTTTCGGTTCTGGCGCCGGCCATCGCGCTCTTCGCCGTGTGGCTCGTGCCATTGATGGCGAGCTACGTTCGCCTCGGTGGATTCGTCAACACGACGGGCGTCGGTCCGATCATCCTGTCCCCCGTCGGCATCCTCCTGTCCTGGGGACTTGTGACGCCTCTCGCGATCTATGGCGTGGTTCGATGGGTTCCGGCCCATCGGGTGGACGCCGGCGCGCGGGTTCTCACCGCTCTGGTGGTTTCGGCCGGAGTGCTCGTCCTGACGTCGTCGTTGATCCCTCGGCTGCTCGGCCCCGGGTTCATGATCCTCGGCAGGAGCACGCGGTACTGGCCCGTTCTGCACCTTTCCGTTGCGTTGTTCGCCGGCCTCGGAGCAGCCGAACTGATCGAACGGACCGCCGCATGGCACGGCGTCGCAGCCGTCGGCATGGCAGCCTTGCTCGTCGGCCTGGCTCTCCCCGTCCCCGTCAACGCCACCATGGAGATCACGAGGTCGGGGACCGAGTCTTCCCCGCTGGGTTCAGCGCTGCTCGGCGGCCGCTCGAACTACTTGACGGAGATCGGCCGCCACGGGCGTGCACGGTGCGTCGTCGCTGCTCCGGGGAGCCTGCCGCTCCTCATCTTTTCGTACACGGGCTACCGGCATGTTGCCTACACGGGCCTGCGGCGACACACGGGCAACTTCGCCCGCATTCGGTGGCGAGATATTTACCGATACATTCCCTCGGACTCCCAGCGCCTGGCGGCGAACCGGATCCTCACGCGGGGAGCAAGGCCGAGGGCCTGGAGGAACGTCGCGAGGGAGTACGACGTGGATGTGGTGGTCGGCGCCCGCGCTGATGCCGACCGCTTGCAGAGACTCATGTCGACGCAACGGACGGCCCCGATTACCACCAACGGGTTCGCCGTCTTTTCAGTGAGCTCATGCCGAAGTCCGTAGCACCACAGACCAAGCCGCGACTCACTTCGAATGAAACGCCGGATGGACGGCGCCGGGCGTTTGATCGTCCCGGCCCTATCGTGGAGTATCAATCAACCATGGATCGAAACGAGCAGGACATCGACGTCTCGGTCGTTCTCGCTGTGTTCAACGAGAAGGGGCACCTACAGGAGGAGATCGACCGGGTCCGAGCGGCACTGGAAGCTTCGCCTTACTCCTTCGAAATCATCGTCGTCGACGATGGATCCACGGACGGCTCCGGTGACCTCCTTCGCCTGACGGAAGGAATTCGATTGATCGGGTTCCCCTACAACAGGGGATCGGGGAGCGCACGGAAAGCCGGCACTCAGGCCGCACGGGGTCGCGTGGTGGTTTGGACTGACGTCGACATGACGTATCCGAACGAGGAGATCCCGCGCCTGGTGAAGGAGCTGGAAGGCTTCGACCAAGTGATCGGGGCACGTACTTCTGAACAGGGTACCCGCAAGGTATTCCGCGTCCCGGCCAAGTGGTTCATCCGCAAACTCGCCAGCTACCTCGTCGAAAGCCGCATCCCGGACCTCAATTCCGGGCTCCGGGCGTTCCGGCGGGAGGTCGCCCTTCAGTTCGTCCATTTGCTCCCGAAGGGATTCTCTTGCACCAGCACGATGACCATGACGTTTCTGGCGAATGGCTATTCGGTCAAGTACGTCCCGATCGACTATGCCGCGCGCGCAGGGCGTTCGAAGTTCCATTGGTGGACCGATACCAAGCGATACCTCGCTCAAG
>JALYGK010000166.1 GCA_030777105.1 Actinomycetota bacterium
ATGGTCCGACGGTCTGCACCAGGCCATGGAAGCCAAAGAGGGGGTCCCCATCCAGCAGGAGACTCAGACCGAGGCGACGGTCTCCATACAGAACTACTTCCGGATGTACGAAAAGCTCGCCGGAATGACCGGTACCGCCAAGACGCAAGCCGCAGAGTTCTCCAATGTCTATAAGTTGGACGTTTACGAGATCCCAACGAACACTCCGCTCATACGTCAGGACCAGCCCGATCTCGTCTACAAGACCGAGGACGCCAAGTGGAAGGCTCTCACCGATGACCTGGTCGAGCGAAACGAAAACGGGCAGCCCTGTCTGGTAGGAACGATCTCGATCGAGAAGTCGGAGAGACTCTCCGGATATCTGACGCGAAGAGGTGTTCCCCACGAGATTCTAAACGCCAAGAACCACGAGAAGGAGGCGTTCATCGTGGCCCAGGCAGGCCGCATCGGCGCGGTGACGGTCGCAACCAACATGGCCGGTCGCGGGGTCGACATTCTTCTCGGTGGCAACCCCGAGTCTTTGGCGCGTCAGGAGATGACCGCTCGCGGGTGGGACAACGACCAGTTCCTTCTCGGCCTGCTGCCTCCAGATGAAGCCAAGGAATACACCGATCAATACACCGGGATCTTCGAGAAGAAAAAAGAGGAATGCGACGCCGAGCACGAAAAGGTCGTCGACTTGGGAGGTCTCTACGTCCTCGGCACCGAGCGCCACGAGTCGCGTCGAATCGACAATCAGCTACGAGGACGAGCCGGACGGCAGGGGGACCCGGGCGAAAGCCGTTTCTATCTCTCTCTCGAAGACGATCTTATGAAGTATTTCGCTACCGGCATGCTGACGACGGTGATGGACAAGCTGAAGCTCCCGGAGGACATGCCGATCGAAGCCAAGACGGTCACCAACGCCATCGAACGGGCGCAGTCGCAGGTTGAGTCCCGCAACTTCGAGATCAGAAAGAACCTCCTCAAGTACGACGAGGTTCTGAACAAGCAGCGAGAGGTCATCTACGGCGAGAGGAGGCAGCTCCTCGAAGCGGAAGTGAAGGATCCGACGTCTTCCTCCGTCGAGGCGGAAGAGGAAGAAGAAAGCGGAACGCTGAGCGAGAAGGCGCCGGAATTCATCGCCGAGGCCGTGGAATCCGTCGTCGGTGCCTATCTGAGTCCCGAAGTCCATTCCGAGGATTGGGACTGGGATTCCTTCGAGACCGCAATGACTCAGCTCTATCCCACGAAGCTCAACGGAACCTTCGACCGAGTGGCTGCTTCTTACGATGCGGTCCTCGAGGCCTACATGGAAGAGGCGATCTCCTTCTACAACAAACGAGAAGAGGAGTTCGGTGAACAGCGTTGGCATGAGATCGAGCGCCTGGTTTTCCTGGACGTCCTCGACAACAAGTGGAGAGAACATCTTTACGAGATGGATCATCTCCGCGAGGGCGTTGGGCTTCGGGCCTACGGCCAACGCGACCCCTTGATCGAATATCAGCGCGAGGCCTATGCGATGTTCCAAGGGCTGCAGCAGTCGGTGAAAGAGGACTTCGTGCGCTACATGTTCCATGTCCAGGCCCCCCAGCGCGAAGAGGAAACCCAAGACCGAAGACTGAGACTGGTGGCCGAGACCGGTGACACCGCTCTCAGCGAGGCCAAGCAATCGGCAGGTGAGCCCGTTGCCGAAGGAGTTTTTCAGCAGACTGCTAAGAGCGACAAGGTCCCGCGCAACGCGCCTTGCCCGTGCGGGTCGGGCAAGAAGTACAAGAAGTGTCACGGCGCTGAGGTATAGGGACGATGGACGATCTCTCCGAGAGGATCGGCACGGCCCAGCGCAAGCTGGGTGAAGTAAAGGAGTTCCTTTGACATCGAAGGGAAGAGGAAGCGCGCCGCCGAGCTTCACGAGCAAGTAGCACGCCCCGGGTTCTGGGATGACCCGCAACAGGCAAAGAGCACCATGACGGCACTGTCGCGCCTCGAGGACGACACCGGCACATACGACACTCTTGCCGAAAAGCTCGAAGAGGTGACCGTGTTTTACTTGCTCGCCCAAGAGGAGCAGGACGAGGCCACCTTCAAGGAAGCCGAGAAGACCCTGGCAGGATTGGAATCCGATCTTGCCGAGCTCGAAGTTCGAACCCTTCTATCCGGTGACGACGATGAGAACGACGCCATCGTCAGCCTCCAAGCAGGCGAAGGGGGAACCGAATCCTGCGACTGGGCCAACATGCTGTTGCGGATGTACTTGCGATGGGCCGAGCGCCGTGGCTTCGAGACCGAACTCCTCGAGGTGCTTCCCGGAGAAGAGGCCGGCATCAAGCACGCTACCTTCACCATGAAAGGACGGTTTGCCTATGGCCTCTTATCGACAGAAAGGGGGGTCCATCGCCTGGTTCGCATTTCTCCTTTCGATTCCTCGTCACGGCGTCACACCTCATTCGCGAGCTTGGATATCGTTCCGGTGATCGAAGAAGAGGAGGCCCCCGAGATCAACCC
>JALYGK010000167.1 GCA_030777105.1 Actinomycetota bacterium
AAGCGGAACCCGGCACGCCGCCGAGCCAGCCGCCCGGTCCGCAAGCGGCCACGACGGCGGGAGCCGGACCGGCGGCGCCCAGCGCCGAAACCATGGCTCCCGCGGCCGCCGCCCGAGGCGAACGCCACGAGGTCGAGCCCGACCAGGAGGCGTACGACCGCGTTCTCCAGGAAGAGCTCGGAAAGGGAACCGACCGCCGGGTGGCCGAAGGCCGGGCCAAGGCGGCCGCCATTCGGACCGCGAGGGCCAAAGCCGGAGGATAGGAGCGGAGGAGTGACCGCGCAGGAGATCTTCTTCGTCGTGCTGGCGGTGATCGGCTCGATCGGCGCCATCCGCCTGGTGACGGCCCGGAACGTCGTCCACGCCGCTCTGTACCTGGTGGTCGCGCTTTCCATGGTCGCCGGCGTGTACTTGCTGGTCGCCGCGGAGTTCCTGGCGTGGGTCCAGGTCCTCATCTACGTCGGCGCCATCGTGGTGCTGCTGCTGTTCAGCCTGATGCTGACCAAGGCGCCGATCGGGCGGGAGACGCTGGACAACCAGCAGCGCGGAGTTGCCGCACTGGTAGGCGCGGGAATCACGGCCGGACTGGTCTTCCTCATTCAGCAGGCATTCGGGAATGCCGAGCCGATCGCTCTTCGTCCCACCCGCACCGCGACGGTGGGGATCTCGATCTTCCGGGACTACGTCCTTCCGTTCGAGGTGATTTCGATCCTCCTTCTGGCCGCCCTGGTCGGAGCCATCGTGCTGGCGCGAAAGGACGAAACGCCGGAGCAGCCGCCGGAACGGCGGGTTCCACTCGCCGGGCGTCGCGAGCGCGCGGGCGGACCGCTGGTCGGACCGCGAGGCGGCGAAACGGTGGCCGGACCGGAAAGCGGCGAACCGATGGTCGGCTCGACCGAGGACCGCCGGTGATCGCGGAAGCCACCATTCGGCTGCCGTTCCTGCTCTTCTTCGGCGCGGTGCTGTTCGCGACCGGTGTCTACGGTGTGTTGGCGAGGCGCAACGCCGTCTTGGTCCTCATGTCCATCGAGCTCATGCTGAACGCCGTCAACATCAATCTGGTCGCGTTCTCGGCGGCGCTCCAGCAGGTGACCGGCCAGGTGTTCGCCTTGTTCGTCATCACCGTCGCCGCGGCCGAGGTGGGGATCGGCCTGGCCATCGTCATCCTGATCTACCGCAACCGCGAAACCATCAACGTGGACGAAGTCAATCTGCTGAAATGGTGACACCGCGCGGAGGCGCACGGTGATTCGGTTCGCGTGGCTCGTCCCGACCCTTCCGCTCATCTCGTTCTTCCTGATTGTCTTCTTCGGCAAGCGAACGCGAGGCAAGGGCGCACCGATGAGCATCGCCGCGGTCTTTTTCGGCTTCGTGATCTCGCTCCTCATCCTTTTGCACTTTGTCCAGGGCGGCGAGTCAGTGGTTCGCCAGGTCACCCTGGTCGAGGCCGGCGGGTTCCGGGTCGAAGTGGGGACCAACATCGACGGGCTGGCCGCCGTGATGCTGGTCGTGGTGACGCTCGTCTCCCTGTGCGTACAGATCTACTCGGTGGGTTACATGCACGGGGACCGACGCTACACGTGGTACTTCGCGGCGCTGTCGCTGTTCACCGCCTCCATGTTGAACCTGGTGGTCGCGGTGAACCTGTTCCAGCTCCTGATCGGGTGGGAGTTGGTCGGGATCTGTTCCTACCTGCTGATCGGGCACTGGTGGGAAGAAAAGGAGAACTCCGACGCCGCCATCAAGGCGTTCATCACGACTCATACCGGCGACGTTCCGTTCCTGTTCGGGATCTTCGTCCTGTACTTCGCCGCCGGGACGGCGAACATTCCGGAGATCACACATCTGGTGGAGGACCACCAGATCTCCGGGGGCGTCCTGACGATCGCGGCGCTGTTGCTCTTCGGCGGCGCCATCGGGAAGTCGGCGCAGTTCCCGCTGCACGTGTGGCTTCCCGACGCGATGGCCGGACCCACACCCGTTTCGGCCTTGATCCACGCCGCAACCATGGTGGCCGCCGGTGTCTACCTGGTCGGTCGCCTCTATTCGGTGTTCGAACCGTCGGGAACCGCGCTGGCATTGGTGGGAAGCATCGGCGGGATCACGATGCTGATCGCCGCGTTGCTCGCGCTGATCCAGGACGACATCAAGCGGGTGCTGGCGTACTCCACGGTCTCGCAGCTCGGGTACATGGTCGCGGCGCTCGGCCTGGGAGAGGAGGGATTCACCCCGAGCCAGTTCCACCTCTTTACCCACGCCTGGTTCAAGGCGCTGCTGTTCCTCGGCGCCGGATCGGTGATCCATGCCGTCCATAGCAACAACATGAGCGAAATGGGGGGGCTGCGAAAAGTAATGCCCGTCACGTTCTGGACCTTCCTGATCGGCGCGGCGGCCCTATCGGGGATTCCTCCTCTGGCGGGGTTCTGGTCGAAGGACGAGATCATCAGCACCGCCTGGCGGACCGGGCACTTTCCGCTCTTCTGGATCGCGCTGATCACCGCGGTCCTGACGGCGTTCTACATGACCAGGGCCGTCCTGTTGACGTTCTACGGTGAGTACCGCGGCCACGCCCAACCGCACGAATCGCCTGCCGTCATGACCAGACCGCTCGTCGTCTTGGCGGGTCTGTCGCTGTTTGCTGGGTTCCTTGGGGCTCCGCCGTTCGGTGCGGTGTTCGCAGAGTGGGTGCATTTCGGTGAGGTCCACCACGCGCCGTTCTCGTACGGCTTCGCGGCCATCTCGATCCTCGGTGCATTGGCGGGGATCGCCGTCGGATACCGCCTCTATTCGCGGTGGCGGGAACGGGAGCCGCTTCGAGCCCTCGGGCCGATGTACACGCTGCTGGAGCGCAAGTACTTCATGGACGACATCTATCTCCGCGGCATTGTCCGGCCGATCCAGTACGGCATCTCGAACGCCGTCTACTGGACGAACCAGCACATCCTGGACGGGCTGGTGAACGCGGCGGGATGGGTCACGCGGAAGATCGCCCGCGTCGTTGACCTGGTGGACCGGAAGGCCGTGGACGGCGCGGTGAACGGCGTGGCCATCGGGACCGGCACGGCCGGCGGCCTCCTTCGATACATCCAGTCCGGTAACGTGCAGCGCTACGCGGTGTTCCTGTTCGTCGGTGTGGCCATCCTGGCCATCCTGATGACGAGGGTCTAGGTCCGGAGGGGAGGGATTTCGATGAGCTGGGAGAACTCCGCGATCACGCTGGCCGTCTTCCTGCCGGCGCTCGGCGCCGGCGTCATCGCTCTCATTCCGGGCGACCGCGACCGGACCATCCGGCAGCTCGGCATCTGGTTCACGGGCGCGGCTCTGCTCGTCGGGCTCATCATGCTGTTCGGGTTCGACTTCACGGGGCACCAGGGGCTCCAGTTCGAGTTGAACGTCAGCTGGATCTCCGCGATCCAGGCGCGCTACCACGTCGGCGTCGACGGGATCAGCCTGCCGCTGCTCGAGCTGACGCTCCTGCTGTCGTTCCTCTGCGCCATCTACACGTGGCGATTCCTTCCCGAGCCAGGCCGGCCGAAGGCGTTTTTGGCGTTGACGCTCCTGCTCGAGACCGGGATGGCGGGGACGTTCGTGGCGTTTGACCTGGTCCTGTTCTTCGTGTTCTTCGAGCTGGTTCTGGTCCCCATGTACTTCCTCATCGCCCTGTGGGGATCGGCGAACCGCGAGTACGCGGCCATCAAGTTCTTCCTCTACACGCTGTTCGGGAGCGTCTTCATGCTGCTGGGGTTCCTGGCGATGTTCTTCAGGTCCGAGCCGCACACGTTCGACATCGTTGCGCTCCAGCAATTTGCTGCGAACGCCGGCTTCCCCAGGGGCACACAGATGCTCATCTTTGCCGGCCTGTTCCTTGGCTTCGCCATCAAGGTGCCGATGTGGCCGTTCCACACGTGGCTTCCCGACGCCCATACCGAGGCCCCGACCATCGGGTCGGTCCTGCTGGCGGGGATCCTGCTGAAGATGGGCACGTACGGGTTCGTTCGAATCGCGCTGCCGATCCTTCCCGACGCCGCGCAGGCCTGGGCGCCGTGGATAGGGGTCCTCGCGGTGATCGGAATCATCTACGCGTCGCTGGCGTGCCTGGCTCAGCGCGACCTGAAGCGGCTGATCGCGTTCTCTTCGGTGGGGCACATGGGTTTCGTGATGCTCGGGATCGCCACGCTGACCGAAATCGGAATCAACGCGGCGATCTTCGGAATGGTGGCCCACGGAATCATCACCGGCATGCTGTTCTTCGAGGTGGGGTCGATCTACGACCGCTACCACACCCGGATGATTTCGGACATCGGCGGCGGGATGCTCCAGAAGATGCCGATCCTCGCGGGTATCTTCGCCTTCACCGCCATCGCGTCCCTCGGGCTTCCCGGCCTGGCCGGCTTCTGGGGCGAGGTCATGGCGCTGTTGTCTTCGTACAACCCGCACGAAGGCCTGTCGACCGTGTTGTTCCGGACCCTCATGGTGTTCGGCGGCATCGGAACGATCCTGACCGCCGGCTACTTCCTGTGGACCCTCCAGCGGGTGAACCTGGGAACGATCCCCGACACGTGGAGGGAGCGGACGCTCTCCGACGTCACCACCGTCGAGCTCGTATCGTGGGCGCCGCTTCTGGTGTTCATCCTGATCCTGGGACTGTTCCCCAGGCTGGTCCTGGGCACGACCGCCGAGGCGGTGCAGGCGCTGCTTCGAATCTTCGGGGGTTAGCGAGCTGGCGCTGCCATGAGGATCACGAACCCCTCCATCGACTTCCACGCCATCGGGCCGGAGATCGCCCTTTCCGTGACGATCCTTCTCGTCCTGCTGGTCGATCTCTTCCTGCCGCGCGACCGCAAGTGGATCGCCATGCCGTTGTCGTTCGCCGGCACGGCCCTTGCCCTCGTTCTGACCCTCACGCTGATCGGGACGCGGCGCGTGACGTTCGGCGGGTCCTACGTGGTCGACAACTTCGCGGTGCTGTTCAAGGTCTTCTTCACGGTCACCGCGCTGGTCATCCTGGCCTTTTCCCTTCGGTACATCCGCGAGGGTCCCTATTACCAGGGCGAGTACTACTTCCTGCTTCTGGCCTCGTTCCTGGGGATGGTCCTGATGCCGTCCTCGCGAGATCTGCTGCTGCTGTTCATCGCCCTCGAGCTCACCTCGGCGCCGGGCTTCCTTCTGGCCGGCCTGCGAAAGAGGGACCCGCGGTCGAACGAGGCGGCGATCAAGTTCTTCCTGATCAGCGTGCTGTCCACGGCCGTGATGCTCTACGGCATGAGCTTGGTCTATGGGGTCACCGGAACAACGCGGCTGGACGGCATCGCCAGGAGCCTTGCCGGTGCCGCCGGCGGATCGAATCTGGCGCTCGCGGCAATCCTGTTCGTGGTGGCCGGGTTCGCCTTCAAGGTCTCCGCCTTCCCGTTCCAGTTCTGGGCACCTGACACCTACGAGGGATCGCCGGTTCCGGTTGCGGCGTACCTGTCGGTCGCGTCAAAGGCGGCGGGGTTCGCCGGCCTTCTCCAGCTGATGTTCGTGGCGTTCATCGCGCAGGCCGACTTCTGGGCGCCGATCTTCGCGGTGCTGTCGCTGTTCACGATGACCATCGGGAACTTGGTCGCGCTTCAGCAACGGCAGGTCGTGCGGCTCCTGGCGTACTCGTCCATTGCTCAGGCCGGGTACATGCTGCTCCCGTTTGCACTGGCGGGGTTCAGCACCGAAGTCGACCGTGCGGCGTTCGCCGCCGTCGTCCTGTACATCCTGGTTTATGGGGTCATCAACCTCGGGGCGTTTGCCGTCGTGATTGGCCTGAGTAAGGAGTCGCCGAACATGCTCATCGGCGACTTCGCAGGACTGGGACAACGGGCACCGATCCTTGGGGTTTCCATGGTTCTGTTCTTGATCTCGCTGGCAGGGATCCCGATCACGCCGGGGTTCTGGGGGAAGTTCTTCATCTTCAGCGCGGCGATCGATCGAGGCGGCGTCGGTCTGTGGCTCGCCGTGGCGATGGTGGTGAACTCGGTGATCTCGCTCGTCTACTACTTCTACATCGTCCGGGCGATGTACCTGCAACCCGTTGCCGAGCCGGTTCGCCCGCTCCGCGCCCCGGCGCTCGTGGCGGCCGTGGTGGCGATCGCCGCCATCGCCGTGGTGGTGGTCGGTATCTTCCCGCCGCTGTTCACGACGTTCCCGCCGCGGTCGACACTGATCTTCCAGTAGGCCGAACGTCCCGAGCTAGAGGACAACGCCCCAAACGCTCAACCTTCGATACACGGCGGCCGCCGTACAATTGGACCTAAGCGAAGGAGGAAGGAATGCCTGGGATCAACCGGGTGAAGACATGGGTCCTGATCGCCGCCCTAGGCGGCCTGTTCGTGCTGCTCGGCGAGTTCATCTTCAAAGGTTCGAAGGGCCTTTGGATCGGCCTCATCTTCGGCTTGGGGTTCAACTTCGCCATGTACTGGTTCTCGGACAAGATCGCACTGGCCACCACGCGTTCGAAGCCGGTCACCGAATCGGAGGCACCGCAGCTCTACAGAACCGTTCGTGAACTGGCCACCGAACGGGACATGCCCATGCCGCGGATCTACATCAGCGACATGGTTCAGCCGAACGCCTTCGCCACAGGTCGAAACCCGCAGAATTCCGCTGTTTCGGTGACCCGCGGAATCATGGAGATTCTCAACGAGCGAGAGCTCCGCGGAGTGCTCGCCCATGAGCTCTCCCACGTTTCGAACCGGGACATCCTCATCGGAACCATTGCTGCCGGTATCGGCATGGCAATCACGTTCGTGACCCGCATGGCCTTCTGGTTCGGGGGCGGCCTGGGCAGCAGCGACGACGAGGGAGGCGTGAACCCCCTGGTGATGCTGTTGGCGTTCATCCTTGCCCCGATCGCCGCGTTCCTGATTCAGGCGGCGGTCTCCAGGTCCCGCGAGTACCAGGCCGACGAGTCGGGCGCATTTCTGTCGCGCGACCCCGACGCGCTCGCCAGCGCGCTTCGGAAGATTGAGCTTGCCTCTCAGCAGGTCCCCGTCCCCGCGTCGGTGACGCCTGCCCAGGCGCACCTGTTCATCGTGAATCCGTTCAAGGGGCGGCAGGCCGCGGCGAACTTCGCCCGGCTGTTCTCAACGCACCCGCCGACGGAGGACCGGATCGAGCGGCTTCACGAGATCGCCCGGCAGCTGTAACTACGGCCGGTAGTTCGTGAACTGAAGAGGGATGCCGAAGTCCTTTTCCTTCAGGGCCTTGATCACGTCCTGAAGGTCGTCCTTCTTCTTTCCCGAGATGCGGACCTGGTCCTTCTGGACCTGGCTCTGCACCTTCAGGCCGGTCCCCTTGACGAACTTGGTGATCTCGCGGGCCTTGTCGTCGGAGATCCCTCGGTTGACGTGGAGGTTCTGCTTCACCGTGCCCTTCGCCGCAGCAAGAACCGGACCCTCGGACAGCGCCTTCAGCGAGATGTTTCGCCGGACCATCTTGTCCTTGACCACGTCGACCGCCGCCTTCAGTCGGTTCTCCGTGCTCGACCGCACCTCGATCATGTCCTGGTCGAGATCGATGGTCGTCCCCGTGTTCTTGAAGTCGAACCTGGTCTGGATCTCTCGGCCGGCCTGCTCGTACGCGTTGCGGAGCTCGTGCGTGTCGATCTCCGAGACGATGTCGAACGAGAACTGGTCTTTGGCCACGAACCAGAATCTAGCGGTTCGGTGGAGGACGTGCCGCAGGCGCGTCCGGACGCTGCGCCTTGCTAGGCCTCGTCGCTCCCGATGTCGTACCGGCGGCCTCGCGGCCGTGACTGGCGGTCGATGTCGTTCCGAACCGGGACGGATGTTCCGCGGTCGATGGCCGGACTCCCGCCCACCAGGTGAAAGTTGCCGGCAGCCGGATTCACGAAGACACCGGACATCGACGTACGCATGACCGAATGTGCGTCGTAGCCGTAGCTCTTCCAGGTCGAGAAATTGACCCACGTCTCATCGACGGAGAAGATGTTCGAGACGATGTTGTAGTCGGAGACGAACCGACTTCGGCTCGAGGAGTCGATGTCGTAGGTCCCTCGTGGCCCGGGATGGAACAGGATGTTGTTCTTGAGAATGTTTCCCGTGCTTCCGTTCTGGAACGACGCCGCGAATCGTCCATCCGACGCCTGGACGACCGTGTTGTTGTAGAAGCGGTTGTTCTTCGTCCCCCACTGAGAGCCAGCACCGTCATCCCATCCGGCGATGCCGCTGGCGTGGTTGTCGTAGAGGAGGTTGTTCCGGAACGTCGAATTCCGAACAGAAG
>JALYGK010000168.1 GCA_030777105.1 Actinomycetota bacterium
CAACAGGACGGTAAGCGGCCAGGCTGTCACCTACACGGCCCGCGTGTCCGCCATCTCCCCTGGAACGGGCACGCCGAGCGGCACCGTGGCCTTCAGGGACGGGGACGCCACGATTCGCCGATGCGGGGCGGAACCTCTCGAGTCCGGCACCGCGACCTGCGTGGCGAAGCTTCGCGTCCGGAGCGGGACCCACGCCATCACGGCGACGTACGAGGGGAATTCGAAATACCTTTCGAGCACCTCAAAGGTGATCACGCAGACGGTCAGCCAGGCCAGCACTCGAACCGGACTGAGGTCATCGAACAACCCGGCGTTCAGCCTGGACACCGTGACCTACATCGCGACCGTCACGGTGCTTGCTCCAGGCTCGGGTGTCGCCGCCGGCAGAGTCGTGTTCAAGGATGGAGCGAAGCCCATCTCGGCTTGTTCGGGAACGAAGGGCCAACCGTTGAGCACGTCGGGCGTGGCCAGATGCAGCGTCGACAACTCGCGAGTCGGCACCCACACCATCACCGCGCAGTACCTGGGGAACTCGAACTTGAAGACAAGCGTGTCGAACTCGATCAGTCAGGTCTTCAAGTACCGGCTCCAGGCCTGGATCTCCAGCGGCTCGTCGAGCGATCCAAATCAGGCCTCGTTCCGGATCAGCGGCGTCCCGGCACGCGACTACCGGCTCTGCGTGAAGTACGACGACGCGTGGCCGGCCAACACCCCGCCGCCGGTGAATGGCGCCACACGCTACACGCTCAACCTCAATTACAAATGCAAGGACATCTCGTGGAGAAGGCGCCTCAGCAGCACCCGCGGAATGGCGGGCACCTTCGGGTTCGCCACCAGGGGGACGTATCGCGCGGCGTGGTCCGTGGGCGGGGGTCAGGTCGGGACGGACACGTTCAGCTGGAACAGCTGGTGCCCGCCCAAGGGTCTTCGAGACATCGGCGTGTGGAGGCCGAGCCGGCTCAAAACCATTGACAGCTGCAAGAGCAGTTGGGGTGAGGTCGGAAAGGCGGGGACGACGAGCAAGCTCGACAAGGACTTCGGGTGGAGGTGGATGTCCAGCCTGGGGCGGATCCACGTCGAGTACGTCGCCCGAGATCACTACTACTCGAATCCGACCACTGGGAATACGAACCTCTTGCCCAACCCGGGAGGTGTCGGTAATCAGTGGACCCTGTGGGGGAACTATCAGTGCGACACCTATCACGGGTGGAAGGAGTTCCACGCGGTCTACATGGCCCGGAGAGGTGACAACATCTACATCAGTGGACCGCAGTACAGCACGAAGACGCCCAAGGTCTCCGGAACGTGGTCCGCGCACGCCTGCTAAAAGCGCTGTAGGACGGCGGCTGCCCGCCTCAGGGTTCGCCTTGTGATAGGTCAGTTCGGAAATTCTTCAGCTCCCTAGAACGCATCTCCTGTGACGAGTTCTTGCGATCCGGGAAGAAGTTGACGCCGTTCGGTGGCCGCGATACAACGGAGGCCCATCGTCCGACCCGCTATCCGAGGACTAATCCATGAGCAGATTTCCTAACTTTCGCCCGTTTTGGGTACGCCGGAACAACCGCTCCCCGAACGGAGGCAGACGCCTTGCAGGGTGGGGCGGTGGCCTCGCCGCGTTTGTGCTCGTGGTTGGGCTTCTCCAAACCGCCTCCGCGTCGTCGTCGGATCTCTTTCAGGTTGGTGACGGCACCACCTCAACGACGATTTCCTCGTCCTCGACCGAGACCGCTCCGAAGACGTACGAATCCAAGGTCGGGGAGCCGGTCACCTACACCGCGAAGGTGGCGGTCGTCACTCCTCCGGCTCTGAACCCGGATGCCATTCCGGATGGCACTGTTGATTTCACCGATGAGACGGACCCGACGAACCCGATCATCATTTGCGGCGGCGTACAGCTTGACGATTCTTCTCTGGAGGCCGAGTGCCCGCTTCCGACGAACTACGCGAAGCCGAGTAGTCATGCGATCACGGCAACTTATTCGGGGGACAGCAACTTCCAAGGGAGCAATGACTCCCTGACTCAGAACGTCGTCAAGGCAGAAACGTCAGTCGACGTCGTCTCTTCCGACACGATAGCCAAGTTCGGCCAGCCCGTGACCTTCACCGCCAGGGTGACCGTCGATTGGCCTGGTTCAGCAGACCCAACTGGCGGAAAGGTGGATTTCAAGAACGGCGGGACGGGAATTCCCGACTGCAGCGGCGATGCGAACGCCAGGCCAGTTGAACAGAACACCATGAACAATAGCTACGAGGCGACCTGCACGGTGTCCGACCTCTCGATCGGCAGCCACAGCATCACCGCTACCTACAAGGGCAACGACAACCTGAACGAGAGCTCGGGACCCGAGACGCCCGTTGAGCAGAACGTCGAGATAGCGGACACCACAACGATCGTCAAATCGTCGGATACCTCATCCACGACCCGCCAACAGGTGACATTTACGGCGGAGGTGGACGCCACTCCTCCAGGCGGCGGTACGCCCACCGGCAACGTCACGTTCAACCGGGATGGGACCCCCATGACCGGTTGCGTCGACCTAGACCTATCAGATGCGGGAGAGGCGCAGTGCTCCCAGGCCTTCAATTCGGCTGGGCGCTACGAAATCACCGCCGTCTATACGTCTGACAGCGACAACTACAGGGGAAGCAATTCCGGGCCCATAACCCAGGTCGTGAAGCTGCCGTACGTCGTGAGCGCGACGCCGAACAGGCAAAGCGACCCGACGAACGCCAGATTCAGGATCAGCAATGGACCGGCCCGTGACTACACGCTGTGCGTCAAGTACCTGCGGTACGACGGCAATACCGTGTGGCGTCCCAGGACTCCACCGCCGAAGACGGGGTCCACGAAGTGGACGATCAACCTCAACGACAAGTGCAAGACATTCAGGTGGAGAAGGGGAGCAAGCAGCACGAAGTCCCTGTACCCGCACTTCGGCTTTGCCGCGAAGGGCATCTATCAAGCGACGTGGCGTTTCGGAGGCAGGAACGGCCTGGTCATCGGGACAGACCTCATGAACTGGAGCTCGTGGTGTCCGCCGCAGGGCATGCGGAACATCGGGACGTGGCGACCAAGCCGGCACAAAGCCCTCGACTGGTGCGCGGTCAGCTCCGGATACGTTGGGAAGGGGGGTAACCGGAGCAGCCTCGACGCGGACTTGGGCTGGCGGTGGATGTCAGGGCTTGGGCGGTTGCATGTGGAATACGTGGCCCTGGACAGCGGGTGGTACTCGAATCCGACGACCGGAAGGAGGGCTCTCCTCAGGGCGCCCGGCGGCGCTGGGACGAACAACAGATGGACGCTGTGGGGCAAGTACGTGTGCGACACCTACCACGGGTGGAAGGAGTTCCATCGGGTGTACATGGCGCAGCAGGGGAACGCTATATTCATTACAGGTGGTCAATACAGCACCAGGACGCCGAGCGTCTCCGGATCGTGGTCAGCCCATAAGTGTTGAGAGAGCCATAGGTCAGAAAGCCGCGAGGGCGGGCGAGAAATCGCCCGCCCTTTTCCTTTTTCGGGTGAAATTCGGGAAGCCTCTTGACCGCTTATGGGTTGGAGGGATAGAAGGGTCGGTCACTGTAAGCCCGCTAGTGAAGGACTAGTTAATGCGCAAATTCCCACCCCTTGTCCGGATTTCTCTGCGCCCCAACCGGAGCTCGTCTCGGGTCGGCGGCCGACGGCTGGCGACGTGGAGCGCCGCGTTGGCGGCGGTGGCCCTGCTGGGAGGGGTACTCCAAACGGCGTCGGCGACATCGATTTTCCAAGGCATCACGCCAAGCAAGACCGAGCTGTCTGCGGATCCCTCGGCTGTAGTTGTCGGGGAGACCATCACTTACAAGGCGAAGGTGTCTGACCTCGCGGGTATCGGAGCGACGCCCAGTGGGGGGACCGTCAAATTCGAGGACGGGACGGCCTCCATCAACGAGACAGATAGCCAGACAGAGACCACCACCTGCGATGCAAGGCCGATCGACTCGAACGGTGACGCAACCTGCACAACGACACATTCATCGGCGGGACTGCACTCGATCACCGCGACGTACACGGGCGACGCCGTGTACACCACAAGCTTCGGCACACTGGAACAGACCGTGGATAAGGCCGACACCACAACGACGCTTGAACCTGCAAGCGTTAGCGCCGTTGCAACCGAAACGGTGACGTACACGGCAACGGTTACGGTTGACTCGCCAGGCTCTGGGCCTCTAACGGGAGATTCTGATTCTGTCGCGTTCAAGCGGGATGGGACCGACATTCCAAGCTGTGCCACCCAGTCGGTCGACACGTCAACGGGCGTGGCCACGGCCACCTGCATCGTCACATTTGGCGCGGCCGACATCGGGACCCACTCCATCACCGCCGTCTACTCAGGTGACGTCAACTACAACCAGAGCCCACCATCGACGGGCGTCACTGAAACCGTTATCAAGGCCAGCACGACCACGACGCTCACTCCTACCCCCAACCCCGCCAAAACGACTGAGTCGGTCACGTACTCCGTCACGGTCGAGGCTGACCCGCCTGCGACTGGGACACCGAGCGGCGAGGTGACCTTCAAAGATGGCGGGACCGCCATTCCCACCACCGCTTCGTGCGTAAACCCCGCGACGCTGGTGAATGGGGAAGCGCAATGCACCGTGAGCCCTTACTCGAGCGCCGGCACGCACGTCATTACCGCCGAGTACTCCGGGGACCTTGACGGAATCTATGACGTCAGCTCTCACGCCGTGAATCAGGTCATCAGATTGCCATATGGGCTTGCTGCCACAGCGAACAGCAGCAGCGACCCAACGAACGCCTCGTTCAGAATCAGCGGGGCTCCGCGGTTGGCCAACTACAGGCTGTGCGTCAAATACTTGCGCTACAGCATCACGGATAACTGGCCGGCCGTCACGCCGCCCCCGAAGCAAGGTTCGGGTATCCACCGGTTCGGACTCAACTTCGAGGGCAAATGCAAAAAGCAGTCGTGGGGCAGGGGAACCAGCCATACCGAGCGTCTGATGGACACGAAGCTCGGAAGCGACGACTTCGGGTTCGCCACCAGGGGAACCTACGAAGTGAGGTGGTTCACGTGCGGAAACGGGAAATGCACGTCCAACGGTCAGCTCATCGGAACCGACACGTTCACATGGAATAGCTGGTGTCCACCCAACGTGGGCGGTTTTCGTCAAATGGGCGTATGGAGGACGAGCCGACACAAGGTCCGCGACTCGTGCTCGTCCGGCACGGGACGTGCGGGTGGATTGGACTCGCACTTCGATAAGGACAGGAGCGTCTCGTGGAACGGGTGGCACAACGAATTCGTGGCCCGGGATTGGATCGGTAGCTACGGCGCTCCGAGCAGAGGGGCAATCGGTGCCAATGGCAATGGATGGGGCAGCGGCTGGCGCAGGTACGTGGGCGTTTGGGTGTGCGATAGATACCACAAGGGGAAGAGCGAATTGCACCCGATGTTCATGGCGGAGGAGTCCAACGGTCGTCGTTACGTTGGCGGTCCGCAGTACAGCACCAAGACTCCGTCGATATCAGGGACATGGAGGCTGTATGCCTGCTAATCGATGGGGCTGTTGAGAGGCAGCACCCTCCGGTAGCTCCGTAGAAAAAGAGAATTCGGGAGCGGGCGAGCGATTGCCCGCTCCCTCGCTTTTCCGAACCCCTACGGAATCTTCACCCTGGTGAAGTTGGTTCCGTTGTAGCGGTCGCCGTCCACGCATCCTTCGATGCCGTTCACCTTCCAGCAGTTCGTCCACTGCCAGAACGTCCAGCCGTTTCCGCCCCAGTTCTCCGCCGGAACCCTCGGACTCTGCGTCTTCCAGTGGGCGATCCACAGCGTCTTGTACCCGGCGTCGGCGTAGGCGCGGGAGTTTCCCATGTACGTCTCCCAGAAGTACGGGCTGGTGTAGATCATTGGCTTGACGCCGTTGAGCCGGTACGTGACGCGCTTGAGCCACCGCCATACCCATTTCTGGAGCGCGGCTTTCCCCAGGCCACCCGTGTCCTCGAGGTCGAGCGCCGGGATCAGGTTGCCGCTCTTGAGCTTGGCCACGTCCACGAGGTGATCGGCCTCAATGCGGGCATCGCCCTCACTCCCGTCCGGTCGGGCGAAGTGGTATGCCGTGAACAGGATGCCGTTCCTCAGCGCTCGTCTCCTGTTCCTGGCGTACTGCGGGTCGTTGTAGGTCTTGCCTTCGGTCGCCTTGGCGATGGCGAAGCGAATCCCGGCCGCCTTCACCTTGCTCCACGTGATCGTTCCTTGCCAGTGCGAGACATCGATGCCTGGCGAGTACGTTCCGGCATGCGCATCCATCCGACTGATATTTCCCACTGTGGCCAACGTCGCCGTGGCGACGGCGACGATCGTCATTCGTCTCAACATCTGGTTGCTCCCCCTGAGCGTGATTACGGGCGTTGCCACAAAGCATCGGCGTCGCGCCCCCCACCACTTGAATCGTGAATTGGCGGGACGCCGCGCTTCCGTCGTCGGCAGCGGCGAACGCGCTTAGAATGTGAGGTCGAATCGGGCGCTTAGCTCAGGGGGAGAGCGCTTCCTTGACGCGGAAGAGGTCAGAGGTTCAAATCCTCTAGCGCCCACCACCAATTCGTTTCAAGCGGACGTCGCCATCTCGACCTTTGACCGGATCTATGCATATCGGGAAGGCCGAACCAGACGCTGAGCCGTTTGCTGTCAGACGGGCTCGACTACGACCCTAAAATCCGGCTGTGTCCGACAGTCCGCAGACGCAATTCACCCGGAACGGCGACGTCCATATCGCGTTCCAAACCGTCGGTGCTGGGCCGCTCGACATCCTCATGGTCGACACGTGGGTTCATCACGTCGAAGCGGTGTGGGACTTCCCGGATTTCGCGCGCTTCCTGCGTCGCCTGAGCTCCTTCGGGCGCCTCATTCACTTTGACCGACGGGGAACCGGACTCTCGGACCCTGTGCCGCTCGACAAGCTGCCAGATGTGGAGACGCAGGTCGAAGACGCGCTCGCAGTTCTCGATGCGGCCGACGCCCAGCAGCCAGCCGTGATCGGTCTGCACGACGGGGCGCTGCTCGCCACGATCCTGGCAGCGAATCATCCCGAGCGGTGTAGGTCGCTCGTGCTATTTCCCGCCGTCGCCAAGCACCATCTGGCAGCCGGAATGCCGATGGAGGTGATCGATCAAGTCTTGGAAGAAATGACTCACAACCAGGCGACGGGGCGTAGTGGCGTGGAGATCCTCGCTCCCAGCCGTGCGAACGACGAACGGTTCTCGCAGAATCTGTCGCGGCTCCAGCGCTATTCCGTGCGACCAGGTGCGATTGCCCATTTCTTCCGGCAGACGATGCTTAGCGACGTGGGAAACGTCCTCCCTGCCATTCGGGTGCCGACGCTCATCCTGAACCGCACCGGCAATCCGATCGTCGCGATGGAGCTGAGCCGAGAGGCCGCGTCCCAGATTCCCCTGGCAAAGCTCGTCGAGCTTCCCGGTACTGATCACCTTGCCTATTCGCAAGACATCGACGCCGTGCTCGACGAAATCGAAGAGTTCCTGACGGGAGCGCGAACCGGAGCGGATCCCGACCGGATCCTGGCGACGCTGCTCTTCACGGACATCGTCGACTCGACGACCCGCGCAGCGCAAATTGGTGATCGTCGGTGGCGGGATCTGTTGGACCAGCACCATCGTGTCGTTCGAGGGCAGCTGGAACGGTTCAGGGGGCGGGAGATCGGCACGGCAGGTGACGGCTTCTTCGCCACGTTCAACGGACCGGGCCAGGCAGTGCGATGCGCTCTGGCGATCACGCAAGCCGTCTCGTCGCTGGGGCTCGAGGTGCGCGCCGGCGTTCACACCGGTGAGGTCGAGGTTCACGGCTCGGACCTCGGCGGACTTGCCGTTCACATCGCGGCTCGGATTTCCGGGTTGGCGCGGGGCAGTGAGGTTCTGGTCTCGACCACGGTGAAGGATCTCCTTGCTGGCTCTTCCATCTACTTCGAAGAGCGGGGCGACCATGAGCTGAAGGGCGTGCCCGGGGCGTGGCGCTTGTTCGCGGCGTACTTGGAACGTGCCTGAGAATGTGGACTCGAACCGGGCGCTTAGCTCAGGGGGAGAGCGCTTCCTTGACGCGGAAGAGGTCAGAGTTCAAATCCTCTAGCGCCTAGCAGTAACGATCCTTCCGCTGCGGGTAAGAACCCCGCGTGACCAACAACCAGCAGGGCGCGCCGCTCACCCCCGCCCCGCAGGAAGCGCCGCCCGCGCCGCGAAAGTTCGGAACGTTCGAGGGCGTCTTCACGCCGACGCTCCTCACGATCCTCGGCGTGATCATGTACCTGCGCGAGGGGTGGGTCGTCGGGAACGCCGGGTTCGTCGGCGCCGTCGCGATCATCGTCGGCGCGTTCGCGATCACCGGCGCGACGGGCCTGTCTCTCTCGTCGTTGACCACGAACATTCGCATCGGCGCGGGTGGGGCGTACTCGATCATCTCGCAGTCGCTCGGGCTTGAGGTCGGCGGCGCGATCGGCATCCCGCTCTACGCGTCGCAGGCGCTCGCCGTCGCGATGTACGTGTTCGGGTTCCGCGCAGGTGTCCTGTACCTGCTTCCCGAGGCGCCACCGTTGCTCGTCGACCTTGCCACGTTCCTCTTCGTGTTCGTCGTGGCGTACATCGGGCCGAGTCTGGTATTCCGCGTCCAGTTCCTCATTCTCGCCGTGATCGCGGCGTCGCTCGTCTCCATCGCGGTAGCGGCGTTCACCGGCTCGCTGACGGAGCCCCTTACGCCGTTCGGCGGCTACCCCGGCGCGCCCGAGACCGGCTTCAAGGGGACGACGTTCTGGGCGGTGTTCGCGGTGTTCTTCCCCGCCGCGACGGGGATCATGGCTGGCGCGAACCTCTCGGGCGACCTGCGCGACCCGCGGCGGAGCATTCCGCGCGGGACGATGGCGGCGATCGGAGTGAGCCTCGCCGTGTACCTCGTGTTGGCCTACTGGCTGGCGCGTTCGGCGACGCCCCGCGAGCTCGTGTCGAACTATTACGTCATGATCGACCGCTCCGCGTTCGGACCGGTCGTCCTCGCCGGGCTGCTCGGGGCGACGCTCTCCTCGGCGCTCGGCTCGATCATCGGAGCGCCGAGGATCCTCCAGGCGATCGCCGCGAACGAGGTCGTCCCCGCCAGCCGCTTCTTCGCGCGCCAGGACCGCCGGGGGGAGCCGCGGAACGCGACAATCGTCACAGGGGCGGTCGTCCTCTCCGCCCTGTTGCTGCGGGACCTCAACGCGATCGCACCCCTCATCACGATGTTCTTCCTGATCACGTACACGATGATCAACGTCGTCGTCCTCGTCGAGCAGAGCCTCGGGCTCGTGAGCTTCCGGCCGCTACTTCGGATCCCCCGCTTCGTGCCGCTCCTCGGCGCCACCGGCTGCCTCTTCGCCATGTTCATCATCAACCCCGTTTTCGGGCTGATCGCCGCGGCGCTCGTCGTGGCCGTCTACGTCCTGCTCGTTCGACGGCACCTCGCGGCGCCGACGGGCGACGTGCGAAGCGGCTTGTTCGTCGCGCTCGCGGAGTGGGCGGCCCGCCGCGTCATCGAGCTCGGCGGGA
Source organism: Actinomycetota bacterium (assembly GCA_030777105.1). GTDB lineage: Bacteria > Actinomycetota > UBA4738 > UBA4738 > UBA4738 > JALYGK01. The sequence goes on from JALYGK010000168.1 coordinate 9,590, forward strand.
CGGGAGAACGGGCGTGGAAGCCGAACGTCCTCCTCCCCGTGCAGGACGCCGACGAGCTGCGACGGACGTCCGATCTTGTCCACGCGCTCGTGGCGCCGAAAGGGACGGTGAAGGTCGTGGGCGTCGGACGGGACGAGCTGGCGCGCGACCTCGAGGCCGGTGCGGACGAGCTCCGGCGCCGAGGCGTCTTCGCGACGGCGACCGCGATCGACGCCGAGAGCTTCGACCGTGGCGTGGTGACGAGCATCCAGGCGCTCGCCGGCCTGTTCCTCACACCGAACGTCGTGTTCGTGACCGTGCCGGATGACGTCTCCCGCGACGCGGAGCTGACATCGATCATGGAGATTGCCCACCGTCACGGCGTCGGGATCATCGTGTGGTCTCGCCATCCGGACCGCGGTGTCGCCGGAGGCGGCGACGTTGCGCTGTGCATCGGCGACCAGGGCCCCGCGTGGGAAATGGAGATGGATCTCCCGAACCTCGACCTCGCCACGCTGTCGGCGTACCAGATCGCGCGCAACTGGGGAGCGACGCTCACCCTGGTCGCGATTGCCGCGGACCCGGCCCGCCACGAGGGCGCCGGGCGGTACCTCGAGCGGCTCGCGGCGGCGGCCCGGCTCCCCCGCGACACCGCGACCGTGGTCGCGGCCGACACGGCGGAGGCGACCCGGCGAGCCGGGGCGGACCTCGTGATCTTCGGCCTCCCCGAGAAGCCGGACCTGACAGTGGTGCGTGAGACAGTGCGGCGGCTCGACGTCATGTGCCTGTTCGTGCACGACTCGGGGACCGAGCGAGCGCTCGCCTAGCTCGCTGACCTCTCGGTAATATGGGGACGCTGCCCGTTACCGCGGAATCTTTGATCGAAGTTCCTTCTGATTGATTCAAATGAAACTCACACGCCTCACTCTCGTTGTGGTTCTGGCTGTGACTGCCTCGGCCTGTACTCGGACGTCGGAGCCGGCGCCGACGCGCCCGCGCCCGGCCGCGCAGCGGGGCGACGACTCCATCGGGATCGCTCAGCCCTTGCCGCACACGCCGTTTCGAGTCGCTCATTCCGCAGTGTGGGCCGGCGACCGCATGCTCATCTGGGGCGGCCAGCGACTTGCCGGTGCCCGCTTCATGGCTGACGGCTTGAGCTATCACCCGACCACGCAGAAATGGGCTCCCATTCCGCAAGCGCCACTCGCCCCACGAGCGGACCAGATGGCCGTTTGGACGGGCTCGGAGATGCTGATTTGGGCTGGCGGCAATCCGCACCTCTTCGAACTCGCCTATGGGGACGGCGCTGCGTACAACGCTGCAACTCGGCGGTGGAGGTCGCTACCTAAGTCCCCGCTCTCACCCCGCGTCTACAGCGCCGCCGTATGGACTGGAAGGCAGATGATCGTGTGGGGCGGCGGAGTGACCGGTGAGGCGGCAGAGCAGCCCATCACGCAGGTCGTTCCGCCGGGTACGTTGTTCGATGATGGCGCTGCCTACGACCCCGCGACGAACCAGTGGACGCTCCTTCCGAAGCCGCCCATCAAGGGCCGCAGTGGGCACGTCGCGGTGTGGACCGGTCGAGAGATGGTCGTGTGGGGCGGAGGAGGCATCGGCGAAACCAATATTGCCTACAACGACGGCGCTGCCTACAACCCAGCCACCCGCGAGTGGAGAGTGATCCCCGAGGCGCCGCTGGCCCCCGGTTTCGGGCCGGGTTACACGGCCGTATGGACGGGGAAACAAATGCTGGTGTGGGGAGGCGAGAAGGGCGAGGGGGCGGCGTACGACCCCGCCAGCGATGCCTGGAAGAAGCTCCCCGACCCGCCGTTCGGGCCGTTAGTTCTGCCGGCGTCTGTGTGGACCGGCCGGGTCATGCTGGTATGGGGTGCCAAGGAGCGGGTAAACGACCCGTCGCGCGGTACCGCGACGGGCGCCGCCTACGACCCGGAATCGAAGCGGTGGACGCTCTTGCCCAGGACGCCTGGAGCGACGGGATTCGGACAGACCGCGGTCTGGACAGGGCGAAACATGCTGGTCTGGGGCGGGTTCAACGCCAAGGGGCCGTTCTTCAGCGGCGTCGACTACCGGCCACCCGACCGGTTTCTTCCCTAGCGGTTCGAGCACCTCGAAGCGCTGCGCGCGGCGGACTAGCGCCGCTAGTCATTTAGGGCCAATTTGGGAGTCGACCCTTGTCGGCGGAGGATGGTGGATGCCAAACTGGGCAACCCAAGGATTAAAGAGTCCGAACCGCGAGGTTCGGCATGGGCGGCGGCGCGACGCGGGCACGCGCCGTCGCCTTTATTTTGGGGTCTTTGCGCCGGTGTTATGTTGGTTCGGCCACCCGGGCGCGTAGCTCAGCGGGAGAGCGCTTGCTTCACACGCAAGAGGTCGTAGGTTCAAATCCTGCCGCGCCCACCACGGGACCGCCTGGATCCAGCATGCGCACGATGCGGAAGCCGTGGCTGCCGGGCAGGAGTTGTTGTCCTTGAAGAAGAAAGAGCCGCCCGAAGGCGGCTCTTTCAAGCAGGTTCTGCCTGCTATGCCTCTCTATCGCTGACCTGGCGGCACGAAGTGCTTCTGGCTTGGGCAATGTGGCTGCTTGTCAGCGCCTCGGCACCGAGGGTCGTTCCCGGACAGATGGTGGGCCGAAGCGGCGGGCGCTATCCCGCCGACCAACCCTGCGACAAGAGCGACCACTGCGATCCTCCTCCGAACTTTCTTCATGGTGGCCTCCTTTGGTTCGTCGGTCTTCTGTGATTGGTCTATGAGCTACTGCTGGCCCGGCGGAGCGTGGCCAGCCGGGTTGGTGGCGGGATTTTGCTTCAAGCCCTCACCCTTACACTCTGGCTGTTGCCCCGGGGGCTGGTTGCCGCTCGCGGTTTCACAGCTCTTCGGTGTGATCTTCGCGAACGCGGGTTGGCCCGGCAATAGAGCTCCGCCCAAGCCAATCCCAGCTGCGAGCAATAGGCCAACTACCCTGCGTTTGACCATGGCTATACCTCCCTCTCTCTCGGGAATTTGGGGGACATCCCCTTATCGGTATTCCCGCGGTACGTGATCACCAAACTGGGGGACACCCTCCAACCCTTGTACGCCAGCGGTGGTGCGGGCGGAGCGATAAACAACTACGAGAAGGGGAAAGATTGAGGTGGCTACCGGAAGGAAGGAGGTGAATTCCTTGGCATACGATCCTCATGCGCGTGGCACTGCCCCGCCTCCCCAGGAACCGGGGTGGACAGGCTACGCCGCCATCAAGTACGTCGCCATCGTCATTGTCGTTCTCGCGATAATCGCCTTCCTCGTGTGGGCGTTGACGAACTTCATCGGGGACTAACTCGAACAGGCGGACTCACATCTTCTCGGGGGCGACCGTTTTCGCTTATCCGCTTGTCGCGTCGGGCTGCGGGAAGCGCTACCCGATGAAGGCATCGACGGCGTCGCTGTCGATGCTGAGGAACCAGAACTCAGAGATCTTCCCGTCGCGGAAGTGGCACACAAATGCCTCGTCGGTATCGAGCGTCTCGTCGCCCCGCTTGTAGTGCGACTTCTGAAGGATGACGCCGTGCTCGTCGTCCGCGAGATAGGCGTGTGGCTCGAATGAATATTCCGGCACCCGCTCGCTGAAGCGACCGAAGGCCTCGGCGAACTGATCCTTTCCCCTGTAGTCGCCCGCCAGAGAGCTCTTTCCCGGGACGTGGGCCACGACGTCGTCGGTGAAGAACCCCATGAACGCATCGACGTCCCCACGGAGCTGCGCATCATCGGCCTCGCGAAGCAGCTGCTCGTTCGGATGGTGCATTGCGCCCCCCTTTCGTCCTAACGCCGGACACTAGCCCGGCCGCGCGAGCCGGCGCAACACCGGGAGCTCATCTGGTCTGACGTCACTCCTACATACCGCGCCGGCCGAGATATGCCTCTACCACTCCGCGATGGCGTGAGATCTCGTCCGGCGTTCCTTCTGCCACGATGCGGCCCGCGTCCAGCACCGTGACGTGATCGGCCAGGAGGCGAACCAGCCGGAGGTTGTGCTCGACCAGCACGACCGCCACCCCTTCAGACCGGATGCCCGCGATGACCGCGACCAGACGCTCGAGCTCCGTCCGGGACATTCCGGCGGACGGCTCGTCCAAAAGGAGAAGCCGCGGGAACGACGCACACGCCGCGGCCAGCATCACGAACCGCTGCTCGGTGCCGACCAGCTCGCGTGGGTACCGGTCGGCAGCGTTCCGCAGGCCGACCAACGAAAGGAGGGCATCGGCCTGAGCCGTGATCGTTCGTTCTTCCGAGCGAGCGAGCGGCGTCAGTGTGAGCGACCTGAGGCCGCCGCCGTACCGCCGCCGGGTCGTCGCACCCACGAGCACGTTCTCGCGGACGCTGAGGCTCGGACTGACGCTCACTCGTTGCAGCGTTCGAACCAACCCGGCGCGGACCCGCTCGGTCGTCGGATTGTGGGTGAGATCTCGTCCCGCGAACGCGATTCGGCCGCCGTCGGCCTCGACGGTTCCTCCAAGGATCCGCAGCAGCGTCGTCTTCCCGGAACCATTTGGGCCGATGAGCCCTCGGATCTCGCCGGGAGCGACGTGAAGGTCGACGTCGTCGAGAGCAACGACGCCGCCGAACCGCTTTTCCAGGCCCGTCGCTTCAAGGAGCGGACCACCTTCGCCGGCGGAGTCGGGAGCTTCGACCGCGATGGAGGCCTTCCACGCCTCGGGCGTTGTCGTTCCGTTCGATTCAGGATGACCGGCCTCTGACGGAGACGTGACGGCGCGGCCGGAGCCTCCTTTCCGGCCGGCGAGCCGCTCACGGGCCAACTTCGCCCAGCCCAGGATCCCTCCGCGGCCGATGACCAGTGCGGCGACCAGGAGGAGCGATGCCACCGCCGGTTCGAACCGCTCTGCCGAAAGGCCGGCGATCGACCCCAGCGCTTCGGCCACGCTCGGAATCAGGAGGAGCCCGGCGGCTCCGACGACCGGCCCCAGCGGTCGCCCGACTCCTCCCAGCAGCACGGCGGCGAACAGCTCCACCGAAAGGAGCGGGCCGTACGCCGTCGGGTCCGCCACTCCTGCCAGCTGCACAGACAGGGCACCGGCCAGTCCGCATACCATCGCGGACGCCGTGAACGTTCGGAACTCCAATCGACCATGCTCGACACCGAGGGCCGCTGCGGCGGCTGGCGCGTCACGGGCGGCGGACAGCGCGAGTCCCCACGGCGCTCGAGAGAGGACGAAGAACGCACCCAACCCACCCGCCACCAGCAAGAG
>JALYGK010000169.1 GCA_030777105.1 Actinomycetota bacterium
GCTTCCGGCGTCAGCCGACCGTCGAACAGTGCGATGAAGCGTCGGTGGATGGCCGCGGCGGCAGCCCCCGCCAGCTGCTGATACAGGATGCTCTCGACCAGCGCGTTGAAGTGGTCGATCCGCGGCACGGCGAGCCGGAATGGCCCGGCACGCTTCATGAACTGCCGCATGACCCGATCGCGCCGGCCAACTTCCTCTGCCGCCCTGGTAAACGACACCCGTGGCATTTGGTTCCACAGCCTACGAGGATGCGGACCGCGACTGAATCGGCGCTAGACTTCCCTTGTGGACTGGTCGAGGACATCGAGGGTCGAGCGCGTCGGCGTACGCCGGCCGGGCGGGTCGGCCCAATCCGCCTGACCGTTCCGGCGACAACCACTCTCTTCGCAACTTTACGATCCGCACCTTCGACTTTCGCGTTGAGGAACGACTATGAGCGCCAATCGAACTCCTTCGACTGAATCCGTCGAAATGCCGACGGCCTACGATCCAAAGGCCACGGAGCAGCGGTGGTACGAGGAATGGGTCCGGCGCGGCTACTTCCACGCGACGCCGGACTCCGGCCATGAGCCTTTTTGCATCGTCATTCCACCGCCAAACGTGACGGGAGCGCTGCACGCCGGGCACGCGCTGAACGGAACCATTCAGGACGTGATCATCCGTCGGAAGCGCATGCAGGGCTTCGAGACCCTGTGGCTCCCCGGAACGGACCACGCCGGGATCGCCACGCAGGTCGTGGTGGAGCGCGAGCTGGCCAAGGAAGGGATCGACCGCCGAGAGCTCGGCCGGGAAGCCTTCGTCCAACGCGTGTGGCAGTGGAAGGAGCAGTACGGCAACACGATCGTCGAGCAGTTCAAGGGGCTCGGTAGCTCCTGTGATTGGGATCGGCTTCGGTTCACCATGGACGACGGCCTGGCCAGGGCCGTTCGTGTGGCGTTCGTGCGGATGTACGAGGACGGTCTCATCTACCGCGGCGAGCGAATCATTAATTGGTGCCCTCGAGATACGACCGCGCTCTCGGATTCCGAGATCGAATACGAGGACGTGGAAGGGGAGCTGGTCACGTTTCGATACGAACTGGCCGACGGGACCGGGCACATCGACGTGGCCACGACCCGAACGGAAACGATTCTCGGCGACACCGGTGTGGCGGTGCACCCCGACGACGACCGATATCGGGACCTCGTGGGGAAGACCGTGGTACATGCGTTCCGCGGCGATGAGATCCCCATTGTCGGGGATAAGGCCGTCGACCGAGACTTCGCAACGGGAGCCGTGAAGATCACTCCCGCGCACGACCCGCTGGACTTCGAGATCGCCCAGCGCCACGGCTTGCCGCCGCTCAACATCCTGACGGCCGAAGGCGACATCTCGGACGCCGCCCCGGAGGAGTTTCGCGGCCTCGATCGATTTGCGGCCAGGGGGATCGTCCTCGAACGCCTGCGTCACATGGACAAGGTCGTCAAAGAGGAGAGGCCGTACGTCCATGCCGTCGGCCACTGCTACCGATGTCACACGGAGATCGAGCCGTGGCTCTCGGGGAAGCAGTGGTTCGTGGCCGTCGACCGATTGAAGGGCCCGGCGAAGCAGGTCGTGGAAGACGGCAGGATCCGCTTCACGCCCGAGCGGTGGGGGAACCCGTACCTCCAGTGGCTCGACAACCTCAGGGACTGGAACATCTCGCGTCAGCTGTGGTGGGGCCACCAGATCCCGGTGTGGTACTGCCCCAACGGGCACGAGTTCGCGGCGATCGAAGACCCCGACGCGTGCACCGAATGCGGCTTGAAGGAGATCGAGCAGGACCCCGACGTGCTCGACACGTGGTTCTCCTCGCAGCTGTGGCCGTTCTCGACGCTCGGCTGGCCGGACGACGCCGAAGACCTCCGGTTCTTCTATCCGACCAGCGTCCTGGTGACCGGCTACGAAATCCTCTACCTGTGGGTGGCTCGGATGATCATGAGCGGGCTCTATTTCCTGGACGACATACCGTTCCACGAGGTCGTCATCACAGGATTGGTGCGGGATGCGCAGGGACGCCCGATGCACAAGTCGCTCGGGAACGTCATAGACCCGCTGGTCCTCATTGAGAAGTACGGAGCGGACGCCTTGCGGTTCGGCCTCATGCGACTTGCGACCGGAGGGCAGGATGTGCCGCTGTCGGAAGAGGTCATCGAGTCCGGCCGCCGGTTTGGGAACAAGATCTGGAACGCGTCCCGGCTCGTCCTCTCCGCCCGCGACGGCGCCACAGGATTGCCCCACCTTCCGCCGGAGGAGACGTGGACCCTCCCGGATCGTTGGCTGCTGTCGCGCCACCAGGCATGTCTGGAGCAGGTCGACCAGGCCCTCGACCGATACGGGTTCTCGGAAGCGGCGCAGGCTCTGTACGGGTTCTTCTGGTCTGAGTTCTGCGACTGGGCTCTCGAGGCCGCCAAGTCGCGACTGTACGAGGGCTCAGGAGAGCAACGAACGGCACAGGCATCGCTTCTGGCATGGGTTCTCGAGCGAACCCTCCGGATGCTTCACCCCGTCATGCCGTTCGTCACCGAAGAGATCTGGCAGCGGTTCGACGCCGGCCCTTCCATCGTTGTGGCTCCCTGGCCCGAGCAGCATCCGGAGCTTCGAAACGAACAGGCTGAGATCGAGTTCGGTTTTGCGGAAGAGGTGATCTCGGCGGTCCGGCGGTTTCGAAAGGCTCACGGTCTGAAGGACTCGATGTCGCTGGCCGTCCGGATTCACCCCACATCGTCGCAACGAGGCGTGCTCGACTCGCTGCGAGCGGAGATCCAGCGCCTGGCCAACATCTCCACGCTCGAGGTTGTGGACGGACCGGTCGACGCGACCGCAAGCGCGCGCCTCGTCGCCGGCGGCGCGCAGGTCGTCATCCCCCTGGCCGGAGTCCTCGACCTCGACGTCGAACGGCAGCGGCTCTCGAAACGGCTCGCCGAGATCCAGTCCGACATCGCACGGGCGGAAGGAAAGCTCGGCAACGAGGCGTTCGTGACAAGGGCGCCGCCAGAAGTCGTGGCCAAGGAGCAGGACCGAATGCGAGCGCTCAAGGACGAGGCCGCGACGCTTTCCGCGCAGCTCGAAGAGCTCGGCGAACGTTGAATTTCGACGACGCGCTGCGCGACCTGAACGGTCGCCAGCCCGAGTCGCAACCCGAGCCGACGCTCGACCGGATTCGCGAAGTGGCGGACCTCCTCGACAACCCGCAGTTCGCCTATCCGACCATCCACGTGACCGGCACGAACGGCAAGACCACGACCACACGAATGGTCACGGCGGTGGCCTGCGCGCACGGGCTTTCCACCGGCACGTTCATCTCCCCCCATGTCGCGGCGATCACCGAGCGGCTCTCGGTGTGCGGCGTCGACATCACGAAGGAGGAGTTCGCCGAAGAGTACGAACGCCTGGCGCCGTACTTCGAACGTGCCGAGGGTTTCGGACGGCAGATCACGTATTTCGAAGCGCTCACGGCGATGGCGTATCTATGGTTCGCCGACAAGCCCGTCGCGCTCGGCGCCTTCGAGGTCGGCATGGGGGGAACATGGGACGCCACGAACCTCATCGGCGGGGACGTGGCCGTTCTCTGTCCGATCGGCCTGGATCACCCCGAGCTCGGTTCCACGGTCGAGGAGGTGGCGACGGAAAAGGCCGGGATCATCAAGGAAGGCAAGATTGCGGTGAGCCGCGACCAGCGCCCCGAAGCGCTGTCGGTCATCGAACGGCGCTGCAAGCAGACGCAAGCCATCCTCCTTCTGGAAGGCGCCGACTTCGGTCTGGACTCGCGAGTCCCGGCCGTCGGCGGACAGTCCATCGCCGTGCGCGGCGTGCACCGCTCCTATGAGGACATCTATCTGCCCGCGTTCGGTGACCACATGGCCAGGAATGCTGCGGCGGCGGTCGTTGCGTGCGAGTCCCTCCTGGGCAGGGCTCTCGACGAGGGGAGCGTTCGAGGCGCCTTCCGTCGGGTCACCACCCCAGCGCGACTCGAAGTCGTCGGTCGACGCCCGCTCGTCCTCCTCGACGGAGCTCATAACCCCGATGCCGGAGCCGCGCTGGTTCGTACGCTGACCGAGGAGTTCACGTGGAACCGGCTCCTCCTGGTCATCGCCATGTTCGAAGACAAGGACGTCGAAACGTTCGTCCGCCTGCTCGCACCACTCGTCGATCGTGCATACGCATCCGTGAACTCGAGTCCGAGGTCCGCGTCGGCGGAACGGGTCGTGGCCGTACTACGGGCCTCTGGGGCCGACGACGTGGAGCGCCATTCCACGGTCGGCGACGCCGTGGAGGCGGCCGTGGCTGCCGCTCAGCACGACGACCTCATTCTGGTGACCGGCTCTTTCTATACTGTGGCCGACGCCAGGCCCCTGTTCGTGGGCGGCTCTGAGTAGTTCTCCGCCCGACCGGCAACCCCAAGGAGCGACGCGTGGCCGAGGAATCGACGCTGCTCATCGTCAAGCCAGATGCTGTTCGCCGGGGCTTGATCGGAGAGATCGTGTCGAGGATCGAGCGGAAGAGCCTTCGAATTGAAGCCATGCGCATGATGCGGGTCGACCGGGACCTGGCGGAGCGTCATTACGGTGAGCACGCGGAGAAACCATTCTTCGGTGAGCTGGTCGATTTCATCACGTCGGGTGACGTGGTCGTCGCCAGGGTGACCGGCCCGGATGCCATCTCGGCGCTTCGGAGCCTCATGGGGGCCACGGACCCGGTTAAGGCGGCGCCCGGGACGATTCGAGGCGACTACGGCGTGGTCATCACCGAGAACCTCGTCCACGGGAGCGACTCGGCCGAATCGGCCAAGCGGGAACTGGACCTCTTCTTCCCCTAGAGCGACGGGCCGACTCCGTCCGAAAACGGTTGCCAATTGGCGATGGTTCGGTGCGGCCTCCTCAATCCGCCGGTGAAGATTTCGTCCCAAAGGTTGTCATGCCTGGTTGCAGGCAGTACAAAGCGTCCATGCCCAAGGGATGGTTGCAGGGTGCGCAGGCCCAGTCGCGTCAGCGCGGGGGCGGCGGCATCACCGGCGTCCTGGGGCGCGACATGGCGGTGGACCTAGGAACCGCCAACACCCTCGTCTACGTGCGCGGCCGGGGGATCGTTCTCGACGAGCCCAGCGTCGTCGCCGTCAACACACTCAACAACGCCATCCTGGCAGTGGGATCCGAAGCGAAGCGAATGATCGGGCGAACGCCCTCGCACATTCGCGCCATCCGCCCGCTAAAGGACGGCGTGATCGCGGACTTCGACATCACGGAGAAGATGCTCCGCTACTTCATCCAGAAGGTGCACCAGCGCCGGTTCCTCGCCAAGCCGCGAGTGGTCGTCTGCGTCCCGAGCGGCATCACTGGCGTCGAACAGCGAGCGGTGGAGGAGGCCACGCTCTCCGCCGGAGCGCGCGCCGCCTTCATCATCGAGGAGCCCATGGCGGCGGCGATCGGGGCAGGGCTTCCCATCCACGAGCCAAGCGGCAACATGGTCGTCGACATCGGGGGCGGCACGACGGAGGTCGCCGTGATCTCGCTCGGCGGCATCGTCACGTCGAGCTCGGTCCGCGTGGGGGGCGACGAGCTCGACGAGGCCATCATCGGGCACGTCAAGAAGGAGTATTCGGTCGCATTGGGGGAGCGGACCTCTGAGGCGATCAAGATCGCGGTCGGGTCGGCGTTCCCCTCGGCCGACGATGACGTGGTCGCCGAGATCAAGGGGCGCGACCTGGTGAGCGGCCTCCCGAAGACGATTCAGATCACCGCGGAAGAGGTTCGGCGCGCCATCGACGAGCCGGTCAACCAGATCCTGGACGCCATCAAGGACACGCTGGACCGCTGTCCGCCCGAGCTGTCGGCCGACATCATGGACAAGGGGATCGTGCTCACCGGGGGCGGCGCGCTGCTCAAGGGGCTGGACGAGCGCCTCAAGCACGAGACCGCCATGCCCATCCACGTGGCCGACTCGCCGCTTTCGTGCGTCGCGGTGGGATCCGGAAAGTGCCTGGAGGAGTTCGACGTCCTGAAGAGGGTTCTGATCTCCTCGAACCGGGGTTAGCCTGTAACGCATGGCGCTGTACCGTCGCGCCCGAAACACCAGAGCCCTCGTCATCAGCCTCGTGACCCTTTCGCTGGTCACGATCACCATCGACTACCGAGGAGGCGACTCCGGTCCCTTCGAGGTCGCCGGCCGAGCCACCCTTTCAGCCGTTGGGGCCCTTCAGGCTGCCGTATCCAGGCTGTTCCGCCCGGTCGGGTCCTTCTTTACCGGCGTCACCAGGGTCGGATCCCTTCAGCAGGAGAACGAGGAGCTCCGGCGACGAATCCAGGAGCTCGAGCGGCAGACGAACGAGACGCTTTCGAGGGACCGCGAGATCAACGAGCTTCGAAGCCTGCTGAACATGCGTGAGGCGAACCGGATGAACGGCGTCGCGGGGAGCGTCATCGGTGAGAGCGTCAGCAACTTCGAGTGGCTCATCACTGTGGACAGAGGCTCCGACGACGGCGTGACGCCGAATGCTCCCGTGGTCGGCGGCCAGGGGCTGATCGGGCGAGTCGTCAGGGTCGCCCCTCGATGGAGCCAGGTGGAACTGATCATCGACCCGGACTCCTCGGTCGCCGGCCGCCTGGCGTCGTCTGGCGAGACCGGCCTCATCCGAGGACGACGAAACCGCGACCTGACCATGGACCTGGTCAACCCGGAGGAAACGATCCTTCCGAATGAGCAGGTCGTGACCGCCGGCTACCAGGGCGGTCTGTACCCAGCAGGGATCCTCGTCGGGTTCGTCTCGCAAGTCCGCGATAGCCCCGGAGGCCTCGCGAAGGAAATCACCGTGCGGCCCGCGGTCGACTTCTCCGCTCTCCAGTTCGTCCTGGTCTTGACCGAGCGGTAGTCGGCGTGCGACGAGTTCTTTCCTGGGGCGCGATCGTCCTGACAGCCCTCGTGTTCCAGTCGACCGTCTTCTCGCAGGTGACGCTGGCGGGCGCAAAACCGGAGTTGGTGTACCTGGTCACGGTGGCCCTGGCGTTCCTGGAAGGGCCGTCATCCGGCGCGGTCGCCGGGTTCACCGCCGGGATGGCCCAGGACTTCCTCCTGAACCAACCAAAGGGAATGACGGCGCTCACGCTCACGCTGGTTGGCTACGCCGTGGGAACGCTTCGGCAGTACGTCGTGACCCCGAACCCGCTGGTGCCCGTGGCGCTGGTCGGAGCGTCCACCATTGCCGGGCTCCTGTTCTACGGACTGGTGTCGTTCCTGCTCGGACAACTGGACGAAGGTCCGGCCTACCTGCTGAGGGTCTCGCTTCTCTCCGGGGTCTACAACGCGCTCCTCACGCCGATCCTGTTCCCGCTGGTGCGCCGGGTCGCGGAGGCGTCGAGGCCGAGAAAGGTGTTCCGCTGGTGACCGGGCGACGGCCTCCCGCAGAGGAACAAGAACGATGACCGAGTCAAGGGTTCTTCTTCGGATGAGGGTGCTTGGGGGTCTGGTCGCCTTCATGTTTTCGGCGCTGACCATTCGCCTCTGGTACGTCCAGGTCCTGGCCGCAGATGAGTTCGCCCGGATGGCCGACGACAACCAGGTCCGTCTGGTCCCCGTTCATCCGGTCAGAGGAGAGGTCCTCGACCGAAACCGACGCGTGCTGGTGGGAAACCGTCCGTCGACGGTTGTGACGGTGGACCGCCGCGCGATGGGGGAGCGCGAACGCGAGGTCCTTTCGCGTCTCGCCGGCGTGCTGGAGGTCCCGCTCCCAGACCTCATGCGACGCCTGAATTCGCGGAGGTACTTCCCGTACCAGCCGATCCCGGTGGCTGAGGACGTCCCGAAGAGCAAGGTCTTCTATATCGCCGAGCACCCGTCGGAGTTCCCCGGCGTCCGCTACGACATAAGCCCCGTCCGGTACTACAACAACGGGCGGCTGGCCGCTCATCTCCTGGGCCACCTCGGCGAAGTGTCGCCGGAGCAGCTGGAACAGCGGCGCTTCAGCGACTACCGGCCGGGTGAGCTGGTCGGCCAGGCCGGAGTGGAAGCCGCGTACGAACGGTTCCTCCACGGAGAGCTCGGGACGCGCGGGATCCAGGTGAACGCCCAAGGCCGCGTGCTGGACGACAACTTCGGCGGCCGCCCCGCGGTTCCGGGGAAAAACGTCGTCCTGTCGATCGATACCCGAATCCAGAAGATGGCCGAGGGGTCGCTCGTGGAGGGGATTCGCCTGGCGCGCCGGACGGTCCATCCGTCGTCGGGGAGGTACCTTGAAGCAACGGGGGGTGCAGTGGTGGTCATGGACCCCCGCAATGGCCAGATCCTGGCGCTCGCGTCCAGCCCGAGCTATGACCCCGACTTGTTCACGAAGGGTCTGTCCACCAAGGAGTTCCAGAAGCTGAGGGAGTCCGCCACCGGGTCCCCGCTGGTCAATCGAGCGACGCAGGGCCTCTATCCCGCCGGATCGACGTTCAAGCCGTTCGTGGCCGGTGCCGCTCTGCGCGAGGGCCTGGCGACCATGGACGGCCGGTACAACTGTCCGGGCGCCTGGCAAGTCCCGACGGATGCAGGGAGGGTCTTCCACAACTGGGACCTTCGGGGTCGAGGAATGATCAGCCTCCCGGAATCGCTGGTGATCTCCTGCGACACGGTGTATTACCAGTTCGGGTATCAGTTCTGGCTCGAATACCTGCGGGCCGGAAAGAAGAACGAGGTCTTTCAGAAGTACCTGTCACAGATGGGCTTCGGGAAACGGACCGGGGTCGATCTCCCCGGAGAGAAGGTCGGACGACTGCCGAACGAACGACTGGCCCGGAGCCTGTACCGCCGGTTTCCAGAGGTCTTCGGGCAGTACTACGGGTGGCTTCCGGGAGACAGCGTGAACCTCTCGATCGGTCAGGGGTTCTTGCTGGTGACGCCCCTTCAGCTAGCGAAATCGTACGCCGCCCTGGCCAACGGCGGCCGACTGATGCAGCCCAGGATCGGGTGGCGGATCGAAACGTCCGATGGCCGGGTCGTTCGTCGGTTCCACTCACGGTCCGACGGGCGGCTGCCGTTGACCGCCCCGGAGATCGCGTTCCTCAGAAACGCACTTCGCGGCGTTCCGGAGAGAGGCACGGCGGCCCTGGCGTTCGCGGGGTTCCCGCTGGATCGCATCCCCGTCGCCGGCAAGACGGGAACCGCCGACATTCCGCCCAGGCAGCCGTATTCATGGTTCGCTGCGATGGCGCCCGCGAACGACCCGAAGTACGTCGTGGTGGCAATGGTCGAGCAGGGTGGTTTCGGCGCGACGACCGCCGCGCCGGTCGTTCGACGAATCTTCGAGGGGCTGTTCGGGCTCCAGCCGTCTCAGCGTCTTCGGCCGGGAGGCCTCGCGGACTGATGGTGGCGACGTAATGGACGTTGCGCTTCCACGGCGCGCGGGCGCACGAGAGTCGCCGCTTCGGCACATGGACGTCTCACTATTGCTGGCCGCTGGGTCGCTCGCCGTCATCGGACTCCTGATGATCTATTCATCCACGCACCAGACGCTGGTGCACTTCGGGCGTGATCCGGGGTTTTACGTCAAGAGACAGGCCGCGTTCCTGGCGGTGGCCGCCATGGGAATGGTCGGTGCGACGTTCCTGGATTACCGGTTCGTTCGGAGCTTTGCGCCCGTGCTGTACTTCGTGGCCTTCATCCTGTTGATGCTGGTCTGGACGCCACTCGGGCATACCACACAGGGAGCGCAGCGGTGGTTCCAGATCGGTGAATTCCAGCTCAGTCCGTCTCTCCTGGCGCGGGTGGTGCTCGTGATCACGCTCGCGGCGTATCTCG
This sequence comes from Actinomycetota bacterium, assembly GCA_030777105.1. Taxonomy (GTDB): domain Bacteria; phylum Actinomycetota; class UBA4738; order UBA4738; family UBA4738; genus JALYGK01. Next base: position 9,790 of record JALYGK010000169.1, read on the forward strand.
CCGGGATCAAGCGCGACGTTGCGCTCCGGCACGTTTTGGGTGCGACCGTTCTGGCTGGGCTCTTCATCTTTTGGGTTCTCGTCCAGCCGGACATCGGGACGTCGATGATCCTGGCCGCAATCCTGGTGGCGCTGCTCGTTGTGTCGGGGGCCAAGGTCAAGCACCTGGCGGTGCTGGCGGTGGCCGCAGCCGTCGGGATTTTCGGAGCGTTCCAGCTGGGGATCGTGAAGGAGTACCAGGTGCAGCGGGTGAAGAGCTTCCTGGACCCCTCGGCGGACCCACTTCGAGCGGGGTACAACCGGCGGCAGGCCGAGATCGCGATCGGAGCCGGCGGGCTGGTCGGGCGGGGCTACTTGGAAGGCACACAGACGAACCTGGACTTCGTGCCGGACCAGCACACCGACTTCATCTTCACCGCCGTGGGAGAGGAGCTCGGATTCGTGGGCGGCTCGATTCTGCTGCTCCTCTTCGCCGTCCTGATCTGGAGGGCCTTCCGTATAGCCCTCTTAGCCAAGGACCCCTTTGGGACCTACTGCGCCGTGGGGGTGGCTGCCATGTTTGCCATCCAGGTCTTCGTGAACGTCGGGATGACGATCGGCATCATGCCGATCACCGGAATCCCGTTGCCGCTCGTCTCCTATGGGGGCAGCGCGCTGGTTGCCGACTTCGCTGCGATCGGATTGCTCAACAGCATCCACATGCGTCGGTTCCGCTGACGAGTGGTCACCGGGCAGTATCCTTGATCCATAGGAAGCCGACCCCGACCGCCTGAGCTGGGCAAATGCCCACGGCGCGGGCGCCAGGGGTGGCAGGCAGCCGCGTAGCCCCGGGCAGCCCGCCCGGTCCCGGACCGGGCAGGAGCGCCGCAGGGCAGGCTACGAGGCAGGAAGAGGTGTCCCGCGAGAAGCGGGTTGATGACCGTCGCGTGCTGCGTCGCCAAGCAGGTGCGGCCCTTACGACCGAAGGGTCGTGCGTGGATCCTCTTTCCGCTCCGTAGCGTGCCTCGGACCTTCGCGGCCAAACGAGAAGGGACGAGTTGATGACGGAAGAAGTTCACGGCGCCGAGCGTCCGGCTGACGTGCCGGCCCCCGGCCCGGATCCTCAGGCGCCGCCTTCGGACGACGAAGCGCCGACCGCCGAGGAAGCCGCCTCCACCAGGACTGGAGAGCAACGAAGACGCCCTCGGCGACGCCGCGGAGGCTCTCGGAGCCGCTCCAGAACTGCGGAGCCGCGCGCCGAGACGAACGGCGATCAAGGCGGTCCTGGCGCCGAAGTTGCCGATCTCATCGCGGGCGAGACAGAAGCGGTCCCGGATGCGACAGGAGACGGCGAGCTTGCAGGCCAGGGGGGTGGCTCGGGAGACGGCGCGACCACCACCACCAGGCCCCGCAGGCGACGCCGGTCCCGCAGCGGGAGCAGGAGCCGGCAGCAGGAAGCCCCGCCCGAGGAAAGCGCCGAGGCCGACACGCCCGAGAAGGCCGCGACCATTGAGGTGCCGGAAGCACCTGAAGCGCCGATTGGCGAAGCCGAACCTCAGGACCCGGCGGTTGCGCCCGGCGAGCCGACGGTCCAGCGAGCCCGTCGCCGGCGACGCCGCCGAGGCCGGCGCGGCGGCTCTCGGAGCACCGGCGAGCTGGAGGAGCGAGTTGGCGAGGAGCTCGAGGTCGAGACCACCGAGCCACCGGAAGACGCGGCGGCAGCGCCGGAATCACCCGAGAAGGAGAAAGCACCGCAGGTACGGCGAATGCGTCCTCGTACCGCTGCGGGGCGACGCCGCCGGGAAAGACCGCCGGAGGTTCGCCGCGTCACCGACAAGGTGATGCTTATCACAGAGATCGGGGAGCGGGATCAGATCGCGGTCCTCGAAGGCCGGACGCTGGTCGAGCACTACATCACGAGGTCCGGAGCCCACTCAATGGTCGGGAACGTGTACCTGGGAAAGGTCCAGAACGTCCTTCCTGGGATGGAAGCGGCGTTTGTCGATGTGGGCAAAGGCCGAAACGCGGTTCTGTACGCCGGCGAGGTCGCGTACGACGAGGACGTGGACGGCGAGTCGCCCAGGATCGAGCAGGTCCTGAAACCCGGCCACAACGTCATGGTGCAGGTCACGAAGGACCCAATGGGTGGGAAAGGTGCGCGGCTCACGCAGGAAGTGAGCGTTCCCGGCCGGTTCCTGGTCCTGGTTCCAAACTCGGAAGTGTTCGGGATCAGCCGGCGGCTCCCTGAACGTGAGCGCACTCGGCTGAAGGACATCCTGAAGAAGGTCCGTCCGCCCCAGCATGGGCTGATCGTCCGCACCGCGGCTGAGGGAGCCAGTCCAGAGGACCTGCGCGCCGACCTGGAGCGTCTGGCGCAGTCATGGGAGCGGATCGAGAAGAGCGCGAAACGCGGCCGCGCGCCGCGGCTGCTCTATGAGGAACCCGAGCTCACCGTCCGTGTCGTTCGCGATGTGTTCACGGGCGGCGAGTTCAAGCAGCTGATCACCGACTCGGCCGAGGTGTACGAGCGCGTGGTGGGATACCTCCGCGACGTGGCGCCCGAGCTGGTTCCGAGAGTCGAGATGCATGCCGGACCTCTCCCGCTGTTGGAGCAGCACCACGTCGTCGAGCAGATCCACAAGGCGCTGGAGCGAAAGGTGTGGCTCCCGTCGGGTGGCTACTTGGTGATCGACCGGTCGGAGGCCATGACGGTGATCGACGTGAACACCGGGAAGCACGTCGGGACGGCGAACCTGGAGGAGACCGTTACCAAGACGAACATGGAAGCCGCGGTCGAGATTGCCCGTCAGCTCCGCCTCCGGGACATCGGGGGAATCATCATCATCGACTTCATCGACATGCTGTTCGAGCGGAATCGCGACAAGGTGATCCAGGCGCTGAAGGACGCGGTCGCACAGGACAAGACGCGCTCACAGGTCTTCGACATCACACCGCTCGGGCTGCTCGAGATGACCAGGAAGCGAGTTTCCGCAGGGCTGGTCGAGTCCTTCTCCGAGACCTGTCCGACGTGCGAGGGGCGAGGGATCATCCTGACGCACAAGCTGTAGCGATCGGTTCGATAGCATCCGACAACGCGGACTCTTGGGAGGCAAGCGATGTACGCCGTGATCAAGGCAGGTGGAAAGCAGCAAAAGGTGAAGCCCGGGGACGTGATTGAGGTCGAGCTCGTCAAAGGCCAGGAAGGAGAGGCCGTGACGTTCAACCCTCTGCTGGTGGTCGACGACGACGGCACCACGCACTTTGGCAAGGAGCTCGGTAAGGCCGTGGTGAAGGCGAAACTCGTCGGTGAGGAAAAGGGCGACAAGGTGAAGGTGTTCAAGTACCGCCCAAAGAGCGGTTACGCCAGGCGGCAGGGGCACCGGCAGATGCACACGCTGGTTCAGATCGAAGAGGTCAGCCTGGGACGGCGTGCACCGGCCAAAAAGCAGACTTCGTAGGCCGAAACACGTCTGATACCCTCGATTCGTTATGGCACACAAGAAGGGTGGAGGGTCATCCAGGAACGGCCGTGACTCCGAGTCGAAGCGGCTCGGGGTGAAGACGTTCGCCGGCCAGACCGTTCCGGCGGGATCCATCCTGGTCCGCCAGCGGGGGACGAAGATTCATCCCGGCACGGGAGTGGGGAAGGGCGGCGACGACACGCTGTTCGCCACGGCTTCCGGCCATGTGCAGTTCCACTCCTCCGGCGGCCGTCGCTTCGTTTCGATCGTTCAGCAGTAGCCGAGGCGCGGCGACCAGCCGCTCCTGATTCGTAAGATCTTCGCGTGAGTTCCCCGACCGACCTCTCCTACCGCGACTACCTCGAAGCCCTGTACGAAATGGCCGAGGAAGGCATCCCAACGCAGCAAGCGCGGCTTGCCGAGTGGCTCGGCGTGAGCGCCGCATCCGTGTCGGAGGCCGTGAAGCGCCTGACCGAACGCGGGATGGTCGTCCATGGCGATGGTCGCCTTCTCTCCTTCACTGCGGACGGCCAGAAGGCGGCCGAGGTCTTCGTTCGTCGGCACAGGTTGGCGGAGCGGTTCCTCGTGGAAGTCATTGGCCTGCCGTGGCACCAGTCCCACGAGGAAGCGACGCATTGGGGGCCGGTCATCTCCGACCAGGTGGAGAAGCGGCTGGTGGAGATCCTCCGAGACCCGCCCACCTGCGTGCACGGCAACCCCATACCCGGTTCGAAGAACCAGGTGGATCTCGAGGGGCTCCGCCCGCTTCAGAGCGTGGGTGTGGGGGACCCGGTTCGCCTCGAGCGCTTGACGGAGGACCTGGAGCTCGACCTCGACGTCATGCGCTTCTTCGAGGAGAGTGGCCTTCTCCCCGGAGCGAAGCTCAGCGTTTCGGCCGTGGCGCCGGATGGGACGTTGACGCTGCGCGTCGACGGGAAAGCGGTTTCGCTGGGACCGAGACTTGCGGACAACCTGTGGGTCCGGGCTCTCTAGGAGCCGTCTCTTTGACCAAATCCGAGTGCGTCCATAGAATTTGGGACGGGTAAACGAATTATCTTAGGGCTGCCTAACAGACGCTAACAGGAGGAAACATGCGACGTTCGCTCATCGTGGTCGCTCTGCTTGCTCTCGCCACGGCGGCCTGCGGCGGCAACGGTGATGGTGCAGCCGAAACGGAATCTGTGTCGCGCGCAAAGGCAACCCGTTACTTCAACAACATTGACCGCCTGCTCGACCGCGCCGTTGCGGCGCACCGGCAGGGGAATACCGAGGAGGCTGCGGAGCTCGCCGGTCAGGCGTACCTGGAAAACTTTGAATTCGTCGAGCACGACCTGGAAGAACGCAACGCACAGCTGAAGGAGGAACTGGAGGAGCTGATGGGCCCCGGCTTCCGCCAAGAGATCCAGAGAGGTATGTCGCAGGAGGCTCTCGAAGCCCGCGTGGCTGAGGCGAAGCGGCTCTTGGAGCAGGCGAAGACCGCCTTGGGAGTCGCATGACCGGAAAATCGGTGGTGCGCCGCGTGATCGGGGTTGCGCTCTTCGGGGGCGCGGTTCTCTTGGCCGGCGCGTCGCCGGCTCATGCCCAGGTCACGCCGGACGAGGCCGTCACGGAGCTCGCGGAGGCCAGGGCGCTCATCGACCGAAGCGTTTCCCTCTACGAGTCTGGCCGTGGTGAGGACGCCTACCGTGCGGCCCGCAACGCCTACCTCGACCACTTCGAGTTCGTCGAGATCCCCCTACGTGTCCGTGACGAGAGGTTGACGCTCGAGTTGGAGGAGGACTTCGCCGAGCTTCGTAACGAGATTCGGGCGGGAGCTCCGCTGGAGCGGATCGAGGAGATAGCCGCCGTCGTGCAGAGCGGCCTGGACCGGGTGGAGAAGGTTTTGACCGCTCCGGGGATCGGGGCGCCGGCGATAGCGGCCGGTTATTCGTTCACGATTCTGTTCCGAGAGGGCCTCGAAGCGGTGCTGATCGTGGCGGCATTGTTGGGATACCTGGAGGCCAGCCGCAACGTCGCATACCGTAAACCTGTACTCGCGGGGGTTGGTGCTGCGGTGGTGGCGACCGTCCTCACGTTCATCCTCGCCGCAGTTGTCCTGTCGATCGCCCCAGTCCAGCGTGAGCTGCTGGAGGCAGGGACGGCGTTGCTTGCCGTCGCCCTCCTCTTTTATGTCTCGTTCTGGCTCGTAGCGCGGCTCGACCAGCGCCGGTGGATGGAGTTCGTCAAGGCCAAGGTCTGGTCCGCAGCGTCGACCGGTTCGGCGCTGGCCCTCGCCGCCGTGGGGTTCACCGCTGTCTACCGAGAGGGATTCGAGACCGTCCTGTTCTACCAGGCGCTCCTTTCGTTCGCGGAGGAGCTGGAGGTCTGGGTCTTGCTCGGCGCCGCCGCGGGTGCTGTCGCCTTGGGCGCCATCGCCTTTGCGATCTTTCGCGCTGGTCGCCGCATCCCGTTGAAGGCTTTCCTCGGGACGGCCGTCGTGCTGGTCATGATCCTTTCCGTGGCGATGATCGGCAACGCTGTGCGGGCGCTTCAGGAGGCCACGGTGGTCCCCGTGGCGTTCCTCGATTGGGTCCCCCGGCTTCCGATCTTTCTTGCCGACCTCACGGGGTGGCACCCGACGGTGCAGACGATCCTTGCCCAGCTCGGGCTGGCACTCGTGTATGGCGTTGGCGCTCTCTGGACGTTCGTCCTCCGCCCGAGGCGCGAACGGTCCTCGGTGCCTGCCGCCGCGCCGACGGAGCCGCCGGTCCGTGCTTCCGACCGGGAGCCGGCCGAGCGACACTAGCTTCTCTGGAGTCTTCGAAGACCGGTCGCGAACCAGCGGATGGCCCACGACTCTCGGAGGCGTAGAAATGGCGGTACGGGTCGGTGTGGACGTCGGTGGGACGTTCACCAAGGCCGTCGCATGTGATGCGACGACTGGAGCGATCGTCGCACGCTCGGTCGTCCCGACGACTCACGCCGCATCGGCGGGAATCGCCGACGGCGTGGTCGCCTCGATCCGGAGCGTGATCGCCGACGTAGAGCGTCTTGGTGGTGGACCCGTCACCCTCGTTGCACACTCGACGACCCAAGCGGTGAACGCGCTTCTCGAGGGCGACACCGCGACCGTGGGAGTACTCGGGATCGGCCGACGTCCCGACGTCCAGCGCGCCCGTCGACGCACCCGCGTCGGAGAGATCCGCCTGGCGCCCGGACGGACGCTCAGAACCGTCCATGAGTTCCTCGACGCGTCGGCCGGCGTCGATTCGGCACGCATCAGGCAATCCATTCAGATGCTCCGGAACGGCGGCGCCGAAGTGCTCGTGATTTCTGAAGCTTTCGGGGCGGAAGACCCGACGGTCGAACGAATCGCTTTGAAGGCAGCGGAGGATAGCAACTTCCCGGCGTGCGCCGGGCACGAGTTGACGGGGCTCTACGGGCTCGCCGTTCGAACCGTGACGGCGACGCTCAACGCAAGCATCCTCCCGACGGCAATCGCCACCGCGAAGATCGTGGAGACGGCGGTGGCCAGGGACGCTCCCGGCGTTCCCATCCTCGTGATGCGGGGCGACGGAGGAGCCGCAGACCTTGGTGCCATGCGCCGCCGGCCTCTTCTCACCGCCTTCAGCGGGCCGGCAGCCTCGGTTGCAGGTGCGCTGCGCCACCTTGCCGTGAGAGACGGTGTGGTGGTGGAGGTCGGAGGAACCAGCACGAACGTGAGCGTGCTCAAGGGAGGCCGCCCGATCTTGTCGTACGTCCGCGTCCTCGACCATGTCACATGCGTGCGGAGTCTGGACGTAAGGGTCACCGGTGTCGCGGGCGGAAGCCTGCTTCGAATCGGCCGCCGTCGAACGAGGCTCGGCATTGTCGATGTCGGTCCCAGGTCCGCGCACATCGCAGGCCTGCGTTACGCGTGCTTCTCGGACCCGCGGGAGGTGGAGGCGTCTGAGGTAGGGCGCTCGGCACCCCGACCCGGGGATCCGGAATCCTACGGAGTCCTCGGCGGCCAGAAGGGACGCTACGCGCTGACCCTGACCTGCGCAGCAAACGCCGTCGGCGAGGTCGCCGACGGCTCGTATGCCGCAGGAGACCGGGATGCGGCTGAGGCGGGATTCCGAGCACTTGGCCGCCTCCTCGGCCGCGATGGGCGTGACGTTGCCCGCGAGGCCCTCGACCTCGGGGCGCGTCGGCTGGCGGACGTCGTGAGTGAGGCGGTCCGAGAGCACGAGCTCAAAGACCCTTTGATCGTCGGTCTCGGCGGGGGTGCCGGCGCCCTCGTACCCGCACTGGCGCGCGTGCTCGGACTTCGATGGGAGATCCCGCCGGACGCCGAGATCATCTCCTCGATTGGAGTAGCTCTTTCCTTGGTCCGCGTCGAGCTCGAGCGGGGCCTGCGCGGCGCGAGCCGCGAGGCCGTCTCCGCCCTGGTCAACGACGCAGAGGCCGCCGCGGTCGAGGCCGGGGCACTCCCGGCGACACTCATGGTGGAGACCGTGGCGGTTCCCGAACGAAATGCGATGAGGGTTGTGGCGATCGGTTCGGCGGCGCTGGAGGCCCTTACGGGCGAGCAGAAGCCGAGTCGCGAGCGACTGTTGCCGATCGCCGTTGAACTTCTGGGTCCCGGAGCAGCGGAGATCGCCGGCAGTGCGTTCTACGCCGTCTTCGCTTCTGACGAGGAGGGCAACGGCCGGCGGTTTGCCGTTTTCGATCGCCTCGGAACGCTGGCGCTCGAAGGAAAGGGGGTCATCCTCTCCGGCTCCGGAAACGAAGTTGCCGGCGAGCTGGAGGAACGTCTGCCTCGGATGGTGCGCCGCTTCGGCCCCGTAGGGGTCGCTCCAGCCGTCCGGATCGTTCGGGGCGCTCGACTCATCGACCTCTCGCTGCTCTCCACACCCGAGCGAGCGCTCGAGGCGGCCATCGCGGAATGTGAGTTGGCGGATGGCGAGCCGGTCGTGGCCCTCGTGACGCGAAGCTGACGTGGCGATCTACCGACCGCAGCGCTCACGTTGGAAACCGGCTGCGATCGCGGGTATCGCCGGCCTGATCGTCGGACTCCTCGTCGGCTGGGGCATCCTTCGATCGGAGCCTGAGCCGGCGGAGGTCATCCGGCAGGTTCGAGCGAGCCTTTCGTCCGCCGCGGCGACACTCGAGGTGGTGGAAGTCGAATACGCCGAGTCCGTCCGCGATGGCCGGATCGTCGCGACTCCAGAGTTTCAGGGCGCTCGGGCCGCCCTCACGTCTAGCCGCGAGCGTTATCTCGAGGCTCGAGAGGCCGTCGCGACGGTGGCGCCGAACGCAGCCTCGGCGATCGATGCGGCATATCAGGAGCTTCAGAGGCTCGTCGAGCGAAGAGCGCCAAGAAACGACGTTTCGGATCTGGCCGATGATCTCCGCCGGATGTTGAACGAAGCCCTCGCGGGCGGCGACGGCACGACTCGGCCCTGAAAAAAATCTGACCGATTCTGAAAAAAAGCTGAATTTCGAGTTGCAGCCGGCATGAGACCCCGTCAGTATTACGCGTTCGTGCCGGGTTCGGATCATTCAGAGGGATAACCCACAGGAGGTCGCTAGCGATGATGCGTTGGATCGTCGGGTCGAGCCTCAAGTTCCGTCGCCTCGTCGTCGCTGTGGCGGCCGGCGTTCTGGTACTGGGCATCACGCAGGTCGGAAAGACGTCCGTGGACCTCCTTCCGGAGTTCAAGCCCACTCAGGTAGAGGTCCAGACGGAAGCTCTCGGCCTGTCGGCGAAAGAGGTTGAGCAGCTCATAACGGTTCCGCTCGAGCAAGACCTCCTGAACGGCGTCGCGTTCCTCGACGAGATCGAGTCCGCCTCGCTGCCCGGCCTCTCCTCCGTCCTCATGACGTTCGAGCCCGGTACCGACATCCTGGATGCCCGCCAGGTTGTGGCGGAGCGGCTCACTCAGGCGGTTGGAACGGCCGGACTCCCTGAGGTCGCGAAGCCGCCGCAGATGCTTCAGCCCCTCTCGTCCACCAGTCGCGTGGCCATGGTTCGCCTGTCCTCGGACCAGCTCTCGGGGATTGACATTTCCGTGCTCGCCCGGTGGGTCATCGTCCCGCGCCTTCTTGGGGTCGACGGCGTGGCGAACGTCGCCATGTGGGGTTTCCGCGACAAGCAGCTGCAGGTCCTGGTCGATCCGGAAAGGCTGAGAGATCGCGGCGTCACTCTCCAGCAGATCATTCGGACCAGCGGAAACGCCCTCGAGGTCTCGCCCTTGACGTACCTCGAGCAGTCCAGCCCCGGGACCGGCGGGTTCATCGACACAGTCAACCAGCGGCTCCACATCTTCCACGAGCAGGCGATCAACACCGCTGAGGAGCTCGCCCAGGTTCCGCTGGAGGATGAGCAAGGGGGGGCCGTGACTCGGGGCGGCCAGTCGGTTCTTCTCGGAGACGTGACCAAGACCGTGGAAAGCCACCAGCCGCTCATCGGCGATGCCCTTTGTCGAGAAGACGACTGCCTCCTGCTCGTGATCGAGAAGTTTCCCGGAGCGAACACCGTCGAGGTGACTCATGGGGTGGACGAAGCGCTTGCCGCGATGCGGCCCGGGCTTCCCGGGATGGAGATCGACACGTCCATCTATCGACCGGCGTCCTACATAGAGTCGTCGTTCGAAAATCTCGGCGTCGCCGTCTTGATCGGCGGGATTCTTCTCCTGCTCGTCCTGGGTGCCTTGTTCTTCAATTGGCGGGCCGCGTTGGTCAGTGCCGTTGCCATCGCCTTGTCGCTCTCGGCGGCGCTGTTCATCCTCTACGTCACTCGAGCCACCGTGAACACGATGGTCATCGCCGGCCTGCTCATCGGGCTCGTCGTCCTGATCGATGACGCCGTGGTCGACGTCGAGAACGCAGTCCGACGGCTGCGCCGCCACCGGACCGAAGGACACGGTATGCCCACGTGGCGCGTGTTGATCGAAGCGTCCCTTCAGATGAGGACGGCCATCCTGTACGCCGGCCTCCTTGTCGTTGCGGCGGTGGTCCCGTTCTTCTTCCTGAGGGGTGCAGGTGGCGCCTTCCTCCCGTCCGTGGTCGTGTCGTTTGTTCTTGCGGTGGCGGTATCCATGCTGGTCGCGCTCACCGTCACGCCTGCTTTCGGGATGATGCTCCTTGGCAACGCGCCGCTTGAGCGCCGCGAGTCTCCGGTCGTTCGGTGGTTCCAGACGCGGTACGACGGGATCTCGTCCCGAATCGTTCAGCGCCCGGCCCCTGCGTTCGCGTTGTTCGGAGTGGTCCTCCTCGCGGGGCTCCTGGCGTTTCCGTTCCTCGACACCTCGTTGCGCCCCTCGTTGAACGAGCGCGACGTCCGAATCCGCCTCCAGGCCCCACCGGGCACCTCACTTCCCAAGATGGACGCGGACACCGCGCAGCTCCTCCGTGCGGTGGAGTCGGTCCCCGGTGTTCGGAACGTGGGAGCCCACGTTGGGCGGGCCATCCTTTCGGACCGGCTCGTGAACGTGAATTCCTCGGAGATCTGGATCAACATCAACCCGTCGGCCGACTACGAAGACACGGTGGAGGAGATCCGTGCGATCGCCGCCCGGCGTCCGGACCTTTCGCCGCAAGTCCTCACGTATTCCGAAGAGCGTGTGGCCGACGTCCTCCAGCAAACGCAAAGACCGATCGTCGTGCGCGTGTACGGCGAAAACGAGCAGACGCTGCGCACCAAGGCCGAAGAGGTGCGAAGTGTCCTTGCCGGGGTCGAGGGGATCACCAGTCCGCGCGTCGAGCTCCCACCGCAGGAGCCGAACATCGAGATCGAGGCGGACCTGGCGAGAGCAGAGCGGTTCGGCGTCAAGCCGGGAGACGTCCGGCGGGCCGCGGCGATACTCGTCTCGGGCATCACGGTCGGCCAGCTGTTCGAGGAACAGAAGATCTTTGACGTCGTCGTTTGGGGGACGCCCGAGATCCGCGACAGCGTGGCAGACGTTCGCTCGCTTCTGATGGACACCCCGAGCGGCCGGCCCGTCCGTCTGGGTGACGTCGCCGATGTCCGTGTGGCCCCGAACCGAACGGTCATTCGTCACGAATCCGTTCAGACCTACCTCGACGTCAGCGCCGACGTGGCCGGCCGTGACGCTGGCGCCGTGGCGACTGACGTCGAGCTGGCCCTCGGGCAGGTTCGTTTCCCGCTCGAGCACCACGCGGAGCTCCTCGGAGGGTTCGCCGAGCAGCAGGCCGCGCGTTCCCGCACCATCGTTGTGTCGATTGCGGCCGCGATCGCGATCTTCCTTCTGCTTCAGGCAGCCCTCGGCAGTTGGCGGCTCGCCGTGCTGGCCTTCGTGGTACTGCCGGTCGCCGTGGCGGGTGGCGCCATTGCCGCCTTGTTCGTGGGCGGAACGTTGTCGCTGGGTGTGGTGGCCGGCCTGGTTGCCGTCCTCGCATTTGCGGTGCGAAAAGTGGTGCTTCTGATCCGCCACTACCAGCGGCTCCAGCGAGAGGAAGGTCAGGCGTTCGGCCCGGAACTCGTCATACGGGGAACGAGCGACCGGGTCGGTCCGGTCATTACGTCCGCAGTGGCGACGGCGGCTGTCATGCTTCCGTTCCTGTTCGCCGGCAACGCGCCCGGGTTCGAGATCCTTCGTCCCATCGCGGCGGTCGTTCTGGGAGGCATCATCACGTCGACCTTGGTCACGCTGGTCGTCGTGCCGGCGCTCTACCTCCGCTACGGGTCTGTGGAGGAAGCCGACGCGGTCCCCGACGACCTCTTCGAGGTGGTTCCCGAACCCGACCTCGTGGATCGGTAGGAGGGGAGGCACGAATGAATCGGACGCTGCGATCCGCGTCGCTCTCCATCATCGCGGTCCTGGTGCTCGGCGCGTGTGCGGACGCGCCGTCGGGTGAGCACGTCATCAACGAACCGGTGACGCTACAGGACATCCCGGGCACCGATCTCGAACGGGTGATCCTCACTGCCAAGGCCGCGCAGCGGCTGGGCATCGACACGGCACCCATCGAGAAGAAGGGGAACCGGCTGGTCGTCTCCAGCGCCGCAGTGCTGTTCGACCCGGAGGGTCGGGCGTGGGTCTACGTCAACACGAAGCCTCTGACTTACGAACGACGCGAGATCAAGATCGACCACGAAGAGGGTACGAGGGCGATTCTCTCGGACGGCCCTCCGGAAGGGACTCCGGTCGTGACGGTCGGTGTCCCGGAAATCTACGGCGCCGAATCCGAGGTCGGCGCATATCACTGACATCTGAGTCGAAAGGACCGAGCGAACGGTGCTGCGCTGGATAGTCGGCTACAGCCTTAAGTTCCGCTTCATCGTGGTCGCGCTCGCCGCCGGGCTGATCTTCTTCGGCGTTCAGCAGCTCCAGCACACCGAGATCGACGTCTTCCCCGAGTTTGCACCGCCACGGGTCGAAATTCAGACGCCGTCGCTCGGTCTTTCCGCTGCCGAGGTTGAGTCACTGGTCACCATTCCGCTCGAGCACAACCTCAACGGCGTGCCGGGCCTCGACGTCATCCGTTCGAAGTCCCTGGAGCAGCTTTCTTCGATCGAGCTGATCTTCCGGCAGGGCACGGATCTTCTGGAAGCTCGGCAGCTCGTCCAGGAACGGATCGCCCAAGTCACTCCGACGCTTCCGACGTGGTCGAGCCCTCCATTCATGATTCAGCCGCTCTCCGCCACCAGCCGCGTCCTGAAGATCGGGCTGTCGTCGAAGGATCCGGATATCGACCTGATGGACCTCTCGATGACCGCCTACTGGAAGATTCGGGCCCGGCTGCTGCGCGTGCCCGGGGTGGCGAACGTCCCGATTTGGGGTGAACGCCTGGAGATGCTTCAGGTGCAGGCCGATCCCGAGCGGATGCGGCGGCGGAACGTCTCGCTGGATCAGGTCATGACGGCGACGAGCGACGCCCTGGAGGCGGGCCTCCAGCAGTACTCCGAAGGGCACTTCATCGGCAGGGGTGGGTGGGTAGAGACCCGCGACAACCGGATGCAGATCCGCCACGTCCTGCCGATCGTGAAGTCAGAGGACCTGGCGAACATCCCGATCGTGAGGCGGAACGGCAACACCGTTCGTTTGAACGACGTTGCCGACCTGACGAGGGACCACCAGCCGTTGGTCGGGGACGCCGTCATCAACGAGGGTCCGGGCCTCATGCTCATCGTCGAGAAGCTCCCCTGGGCGAACACCCTCGACGTGACGAGGGGAGTGGAGGCTGCTCTCAACGAACTTCGCCCCGGCCTTCCGGGGATCGAGATCGACCACACCATCTTCCGTCCGGCGACGTTCATCGAGGACGCCATCGACAACTTGAGCGGCGCGATGATTCTGGGCGCCCTGATGATGATCCTCATGCTCGGGGCGTTCCTGTACGAGTGGCGGACGGCCCTCATCAGTATTCTGGCCATCCCCCTCTCGCTCATCGCAGCGGGGCTGGTCCTGGACTGGCGGGGCGCAACGATCAACACGATGATCCTGGCGGGGATGGTGATCGCGCTCGGCGACATCGTCGACGACGCAATCATCGACATCGAAAACGTCGTCCGCCGTCTCCGGGAACATCGCAAAAAGGGCGGCACGAAGTCGACCGCCCGCGTCATCCTGGACGCTTCCCTCGAGGTCCGCAGCGCGATCGTCTACGCCACGCTGCTGGAGGTCGTGGCCGTCGCGCCGATCTTCATGCTGACCGGACTATCGGGGTCGTTCTTCCGTCCGCTCGTTACCGCGTACGCTCTGGCGCTGCTGGCATCGATGGTCGTCGCACTGACGGTGACGCCGGCGTTGAGCCTGATCTTCTTCCGCAAGAGATCATCCCTTCGGCACCGGGAATCTCCTCTGATCCCTCCGCTCAAGCGGGGCTACAACGCCATTCTTAACCGGATCGTGTACCGGCCTCGGCGAGCCTACGCCGCGGTGGGTGTGGCGGCGGTGCTCGGCATCGCGGTCGCTCCCCTCCTCGGACAGTCGCTGCTGCCCTCGTTCAAGGAGCGCGACTTCCTGATGCACTGGCTGACCAAGCCCGGAACCGGTCAAAAAGAGATGTACCGGAGCACGGTCCGAGTGAACAGGGAGCTACTCACGATCCCTGGAGTACGGAACGCCGGGTCCCATATCGGGCAGGCTCTCCTGATGGACGAGGTCGTCGGGATCGACTTCGGTGAGAACTGGGTGAGCGTGACGAGGGACGTCGACTACGACAAGACCGTGGCTCGCATTCAGGAGGTCGTCGACGGCTATCCCGGGATCTATCGCGACGTGCTGACGTACCTGAAGGAGCGGATCCGGGAGGTCCTGACCGGCGGGACGGAGGCGATCACTGTGCGCATTTACGGCCAGGACCTCGAGCTTCTTCGTGAGAAGGGTGAGGAAGTCAACGACATCCTGGGGAGCATCCCTGGCGTCACTGAGAACCACGTCGAGCTCCAAGAGATGATCCCGCAGATCCAGGTCGAGGTCGACATGGAGCGGGCCAAGCGCTACGGAGTGAAGCCGGGTGATGTGCGCCGCTCCGCCGCATGGCTGATGGCCGGGGAAGAAGCCGGCGACATCTTCCAGGGCGGGAAAGCGTACGACGTGCAGCTCTGGACGCCGCCGGAGGACCGTCAGAACATGACTGACCTGAAGAACCTCTTGCTCGACACGCCGAGCGGCGACCATGTCCGGCTGGAGCAGGTAGCCGACGTGAAGATCGTCCCGACCCCGAACCTGATCCACCACGAAGGCCTGTTCAGGAACCTCGACGTCGGTGCAAACCTCGATGGGACGCGCGACCTCGGATCGGTGGTGCGAGACTTCGAGCGCCGGCTGGAGGACGTGAATTGGCCTCCCGAGTTCCGCGCGGAGCTCCTCGGGGAGTTCACCGAGCGACAGGCCGCCCAGAGCCGGATCATGACGTTCGCCCTCGTGGCGGCGATCGGCATCTTCCTTCTGCTCCAGGCCTCGTTCGGACAATGGCGATTGGCGACGCTCAGCTTCCTGACGTTGCCGGTGGCGTTGGTGGGCGGCATCCTCGCTGCCTACCTCACCGGTGGAGTGATCTCACTGGGTTCGCTGGTCGGTTTCTTCACGGTGCTGGGAATCGTGGCCCGGAACGGAATCATGTTGATCAGCCACTACCAGCACCTCGAGCGGTTCGAGGGCGTGCCCTTCGGGCCAGAGCTGGTCCTGCGTGGCGCGAGCGAGCGAGTGGTGCCGATCATGATGACCGTTCTCACCACGGGGCTGGTTCTCCTGCCATTGGTCATCGGCGGTGAAATCCCCGGTCAGGAGATCGAGTACCCCATGGCCATCGTGATCACCGGTGGTCTCATCACCGCGACACTGCTGAACCTGTTCGTTGTCCCGTCGCTGTACCTGCGCTTCGCGAAGAGCAGGAGAGGCGGGCGCGGAGAAGACAGCGCTCCGCAATCCCCTTCGAGTTCTGGCAATGACGAGGGCTAGGGCGAAGTCTCCTCTTCGAGTCGTCGGAGCGGCTGCCGCTCTGGCCCTCGTTCTTTCGTCCGGGTGTGGCCGGCCCGAGTCGGAGCGCGAGCCGGAGGGGTCACCGGCGAAGCCGCCGCTGTTCGTCCGGGCGAAAGACTTTGACCGGAACGCCTTCGACCGGTCAACGGCGATCACGAATCAATGGCTTCCGATGCGCCCGGGGACGCAGTTCATCTACGAAGGCGAAGCGTTCGAGGAGGACGGCGAACCGATCCATCGCCGAGTGATCTTCACGGTCACCGACCTCACCAAGGTCGTGAATGGCATCCGGACGGTCGTCGTCTGGGATCGAGACTACGACGACGAGGAGCTCGTGGAGGGCGAGATCGCCTTCTACGCACAGGACAACAACGGCGCGGTCTGGCTCCTTGGTGAGTATCCCGAGGAGTACGAGGGGACTGAATTCGTGGGGGCTCCAGCCTGGGTCGCCGGAGCGGAGGGTGCGAAGGCGGGCGTCATGATGCAGCCGCAACCGAGGGTGGGGACGCCTGCCTACCAACAGGGGCTCGCCCCAGAGGTCGAGTTCGCCGACCGGGCGCGGGTGGAAAAAGTCGGTCAGAGGACGTGTGTCCCCGTCAAGTGCTACTCGAACGCGCTCGTGACACGCGAATGGGACTCGAACGAACCGGGCGTCTTTCAGTTCAAGTACTACGCACCGCACGTCGGGAACGTCCGTGTCGGCTTCGGCGGCGACGACCCGGAGCGCGAGACCTTGCAACTGGTCGAAGTGATTCAGCTTGACTCGTTTGGGCTGGAGGATGCGCGGGAAGAGGCCAGACGACTGGATAGGCGGGCCTTCCGGGTTAGCAAGGCATACAGTCAAACCGCCCCCATCGAGGGACCAGGCACGCAAAATCCGTGAGATCCTGTTCCGAACACGAGGCCGTCTCGATGAGGAACTCACGCCGCTCGATTTGCCATCGGCGGAAGTGGCAGCGGAGGTGTGCGATGAAGCCACATCTTGCAAGGGTTCTAGCGGTGGGAGTCGTTTTGGTCGTGGTGACATCTGCTTGCGCCGGCGAGGGCACACAACAGGAGCCCAGGCCTGAGGCGCCAGCGAACGCGGTCACCATCGACGACTTCGATCCGAACAACTTCAGTGACCCCACGAACATCGATAATCCCTAT
The DNA here is from genome assembly GCA_030777105.1 of Actinomycetota bacterium. Classification (GTDB taxonomy): domain Bacteria; phylum Actinomycetota; class UBA4738; order UBA4738; family UBA4738; genus JALYGK01. The sequence continues at coordinate 26,791 of JALYGK010000169.1, forward strand.
TTCCCTCTCAAGCCGGGGACACGCTGGGTGTGGGAAGGACAGGCGTTCGAGGAGGGGGAACGGATCAACCGTCGCGTCGAGATCACCGTGACGGACATGACGAAGGAGCTCAACGGCGTTCCCGCCATTGTCATCATCGATAAGGACTTCAACAACGACGAGCTGATCGAATGGGAGACGGCGTTCTTCTCTCAAGACGACGATGGGACGGTGTGGCTCCACGGCTACTACTCGGAGGAGTGGGAGGAAGGAAAGGTCGTCGACGCGCCCGTGTGGCTCGCGGGGGTGAACGGCGCCCGGTCGGGGATTTTCATGCAGCCTCAACCGCGTGTGGGAACGCCGCCGTACGAGCAGGGACTGCCGCCCGCCGACTACGAGGCGCCGGACTACGCCCAGGTCTACCGGACGGGACAGCGGGTCTGCGTTCCGGTCGATTGCTACGAGAACGTTCTCGTTACACGCGAGTGGCACCCAAGCGAACCAGGGGTCTTCCAAACGAAGTTCTACGCGCGGGGTGTGGGGAACATCCGGATCGGCTACCTCGGAGAGAAGGACCCCGAGAAGGAGGAGCTGGAGCTAGTGACGTTCGAGCAGCTCGACGAGGAAGCCATGGCGCAACTTCGGGAAGATGTCAAAGAGCTGGAGAGCCGGGCCTACAAGCTCGAGTCGAGCAAGGACGTCTACTCGCAGACGGAGCCGGCGACGCAATTGGCGGCCGCTTAGGCCGACGCTCGTGCGGCCGCCTCGATAGGTAGGTATCGAAAGATGCGCGTGCTGGTCGTCGAGGACGAAAAGCGGCTTGCTGCTGGCCTGAGAAAAGGGCTTCGGGCCGAAGGTTTCGCCACCGACGTCGCCATGACGGGAACGGAAGGCCTTTCGATGGCGCGGACGAACGCCTACGATGCCATCGTCCTGGACGTGATGCTGCCGGGGATGAATGGCAACAAGGTCTGTGCACGGCTGCGTCGCGATGGCGTATGGACGCCGATTCTCATGCTCACCGCAAAGGACAGCGACCTGGACGTCGCAGGCGGCCTCGACAGGGGAGCGGACGACTACCTCACGAAGCCCTTCTCGTTCGTCGTGTTGATCGCTCGGCTTCGTGCCCTGATCAGACGGGGGGCAACCGAGCGGCCGGCCGTCCTTCGAGTGGGGGATCTTCAATTGGACCCGGGCGCTCGTCGCGCCTTTCGCGGCTCGGTGGAAGTGGACCTGACGTCGCGCGAAATGGCCCTTTTCGAGTACCTCATGAGGCGCAAGGGCGAAGTCGTCTCCAAGCGTGAGATCCTCGACCACGTATGGGACCAGGAGTTCGAGGGCGATCCGAACATCGTCGAGGTCTACGTTCGGAGGCTCCGCAACAAGCTGGATCGTCCGTTCGGGCGAGACGGAATCCAGACGCTACACGGAATCGGATACCGCGTGGCGGCAGACGGCGGATGAGCCGGAAGGCGACGTTGCTGTCCCGCCTGAGCGAGCGCTCGTTTGGCACCGTTCGCGCGCGAATCACGGCGGTGGCTCTTCTGGTGGTGGCCATCTCACTGGTGGGAGCAGCAATCGGAATGGTGACGTTTCTCCGACGCTCGCTCACGGCCAACGTTCGCCACGCTGCTCTCCTCCAAGCTCGGGCGGTCGTCGATCACCTCATGGAGGGAGACGACGAGCGGCGGATCGCCGTCGGCGACCGCGAGGGCGAGTTCATTCAGGTCCTGGCCGGCGGACGAGTGGTCGGTGGGAGCCACAACCTGGAGGGTCACCCCGCCGTGGCGAACCTTAGACCCCGGGAATCCCGTGAAGTGACCGTGCCGTTCGAGGACGGGCCGTTCCTGGCAGTCGCCGTCTCGGCCGCGACGCCTCGCGGCCATTTCACGGTTGTCTTCGGGAAGACTCTGGAGACGGTGACGGAGCCCATCAGCGCCGTCATCGGCCTTCTGGCCATGGGGATCCCGCTGCTGGTGTTCATTGTCGGAACCACGATCTGGAATGTGGTGGGGCGCGCACTCGTGCCGGTCGAGGCGATTCGGGCGGAGGTGGAGGGGATTTCGACGAGCGAGCTTCATCGCCGGGTCCCCGTTCCGCAGGGCGAGGACGAGATCGCCCGGCTCGCTGAAACGATGAACGGGATGCTGGCGCGCCTGGACGAGAGCCAGCGTCGGCAACGCCGGTTCGTCTCCGATGCGTCTCACGAGCTCAGGTCGCCCGTGTCCACGATTCGGCAGCATGCGGAGGTCGCGCTGAAGCATCCCGAAGGCACGCCCGTGCAGGAGCTCGCGGAAGTGGTCCTGGAGGAGAACCTTCGGCTCCAGGGAATGGTCGAGGATCTACTCTTGCTCACCAAGATCGACGAAGGGATCCTGCGCCTTCGGACCGAACCGGTCGATCTCGACGACCTCTTGTTCGAAGAGGCCGGGCGGCTCCGCGCCTCGACGCAGCTTCAGGTCGACACAACCGCCGTGTCGGCGGGGCGAGTCATGGGTGACCGGGGACAACTCACGAGGCTCATACGGAACCTCACCGACAACGCGGCTCGTCACAGCCACGGCACGGTGGCTCTTTCACTCCACCAGGACAACGGGGTCGCCGTCCTGGACGTGGACGACAACGGACGGGGGATCCCGCCCGGGGATCGCCAACGGATCTTCGAACGGTTCGTTCGTCTGGAGGAGGCCCGGGACCGGGACTCGGGCGGAAGCGGCCTCGGCCTGGCGATCGTGGCGGAGATCACCGCCGCCCATGGCGGGCGGGTATCCGTGCACGACGCGCCGCTCGGCGGGGCGAGATTCCAGGTTGAACTTCCGTCCGTCCGGGACTGATCCGGGCTCCTGAATCCGTGCAAGGAAGGCGACGACGGCTCAGACGCCGAGGACGCCGACTAACTGGTTTCGAACTCGTCCCGGTCGCGGTGCATCGAGAGACGAGCCCGCTCGATCGCCTGTTCCCACCGGCTGATCTCGGCCTTCTTACGCACGTTTCCCTGCCGGAGCTGCGCAATGGCGTCCTTGCGGGCTGCTCGCTTGGGGAGGAGTCGAACCCGCAGATCCTCGGGCGGGTTGAGATCGGGCGGCGGCACGAAGTAGAACGCAACCACCGGCGGGAGGTCCGCGACGGCCATACGGAGCTCCAGGACCGGGCTGCCCGGGACTCGTCGAACCTTTCTCAGCGCGCGTAGCGGAACAATCGTGTCCCCGAACGCTGTGGATGCCGGCCGAAAGACGATCGCACCCGCTTCAAGCGAGAGAGTGCCCTTCCTGCCGGCAACGCCCGTTCTCGCACTGACCATCCACACGGTGCTCGCCATCCAATTTGAGCGTAGCCGCGCTTGGCCATAATCGACGAAGGATGTTCACTGACGAAGTCGAAATCGTGGTTCGCGGCGGCGATGGAGGATCGGGGAGCGCGTCGGTTCGACGAGAACCGTACAAGCCGCGCGGCGGCCCGGACGGGGGCGATGGCGGCACCGGCGGTGACGTGGTCCTGCGCGTGGATGTGTCGGTGTTCGATCTGTCGTCGTTTGCCGAGCGGCGGCGTCACCGCGCAAAGAACGGGTCGGCTGGTTCCAGCAACAACCGGCACGGAGCAGACGGTGACGATCTCGTTCTGCCGGTACCGGACGGCACGGTCGTTTCGGATGAGGAGGGGCTGGTCGCCGATCTGGTTGGCGCTGGGTCCTCCGTCGTCGCAGCCCGCGGTGGACGTGGTGGAAGAGGAAGCGCCTCGCTTGCTTCAGCCAGAAACCGGGTGCCTCGCGTCGCCGAGCGCGGCGAGCCAGGCGAGGAGCGCCGCCTCCGCCTGGAGCTCAGGCTCGTCGCGGACGTCGGCCTGGTCGGCCTGCCGAATGCCGGGAAATCCACGCTTCTTGCCGCGCTGACCGCCGCGCGGCCGAAGATCGCCGCATACCCCTTCACGACGATCAACCCGAACCTCGGCGTGGCCGGGGAGGATGAACGATTCGTGGTGGCCGACATTCCCGGTCTGATCGAAGGAGCACATGAAGGAAAAGGCCTCGGGCTGGCCTTCCTTCGGCACGTTTCGCGGTGCAGAGTCCTCGTGTATGTGGTGGACCTCACCGGAGACCCGGAGGGGGATCTTGGGGCGGTGCGGGAGGAGATCGGTTCGTTCGACCCCGAACTCGCCAAGCGGCGGTCGCTCGTGGTGGGAACCAAGGCCGATCTGGTGGACGCGACCTCCATGGCGCGTTCGGTGGTCGACGTCGTGGTATCAGGCGTGACGCGTCAGGGCATCGATGAGCTCCAGGGGAGGATTCGCGATCTCGTTGAAGAGGCTCGCCGGAAGGAACCGCCCCCTTCGCCGTTCGTCGTGCTCAGGCCGGCGCGTGAGTCATTCGTGGTCAAGCGGGAGGGACAGCGGTATCGAGTGGCCGGGCCGCGGGTCGAGCGGTGGGTGGCTGAGGCCGACCTGGACGACGATGCGCAGGTGGATGAGCTCCAGCGGCGGCTGGTCCGGGCAGGCGTGGAGCGCCGGTTGGCGGAGGCGGGAGCGCGAAGGGGAGACGAGGTTGTCATTGGGAATTCCTCGTTCGAATTCATCCCGGATGACGACGGATCGGCGTGAGCTCTTGGTTGCCGAGGAGGCCGGGTGGGTCGAGATTATCGACCTGGTCTCCTCGCTGACGAGTGAACAGCTGGAGGAGCGCGGATACTCGGACGATGGCTGGTCGGTGAAGGACCTCATCGCCCACATCGGCGCCTGGCACGCCGAGGCAGCGCGAGTGCTGCGGGAGATCCGTATCGGCACGTACGAGAGACGGGGATTGGACGTCGACGCGTTGAACCGGGAGTTCTACGAGGCGAACCAGGACCTGTCCGCCTCGCTGGTCACCGCTGAATCCGCCGCTTCGAGGAACCGAATGATCGCCGAGTGGAAGGTGCTCCCTCGAATCACGGCGGAGGCCGGGGAATGGTTTCGGGAGTCCGGCCCCGAACACTACGCCGAACACCTGCCTCGCCTTCGCCAATGGGTCCTGGCCATCCGGAGCCGGTAAGCCATGCCACGAGCGAAGCGCCTTGGAGTGATGGGAGGGACCTTCGACCCCATCCACTACGGCCACCTGGTGACGGCCGAGGCGGCCCTTGCAGAGTTCGGTCTGGACGAGGTCGTGTTCGTGCCCACGGGCCAACCGTGGATGAAGGCCGAGCGGGACGTGGCGGCGCCGGAAGACCGCTATCTCATGACGGTCATCGCCACGTCGAGCAACCCGCGGTTCTCCGTGTCTCGAATCGAGATCGAGCGAGACGGGCCGACGTACACCGTGGAGACCCTTCAGGAGCTACGCCGGCAGAGCGGGGACGGCGTGAAGCTGTTCTTCATCACCGGGGCAGACGCAATCCTGGAGATCTTCCATTGGAAGGACCCGGACGAGGTATTGAACCTCGCCCATTTCATCGCGGCGACGCGCCCCGGCTACGACGCGGCCCGGTTCGAGCGAGAGGCGCCGACCAGGCACCCGAACATCTCCGTGATGAGCGTCCCGGCGCTCGCCATTTCCTCGAGCGACATCCGGCGCAGGGTTCGAGAGGGCCGGCCGATCAGATATCTGGTCCCAGAAGGGGTACAGACGTACATCGAGAAGAGCCATTTGTACCGGTAAGCTTGTGAATGGATTGATCTGGGAGCGAGGAACCGTATCCCTGGCGTGGTGACCGACTCGGCGGAGCTCGCCCGGCTGGCCGCCAGAGCGGCATCCTCGAAACAGGGTGAAGCCACCGTCATCCTCGACCTCCGCGACCTGCTCACCATCACCGACTACTTCGTCATCACGTCGGGGACGTCCGACCGCCAGGTAAAGACGCTCGCCGAGGACGTCGTCCGGACGATGAAGGGGCATGGGGTGCGGCCGGTCCGGGAAGAGGGCGATCCGGAGGCCGGATGGATCCTTCTGGACTTCGTGGACTTCGTCGTCCATGTCTTCCGCCAGGAAGAGCGGGACTACTACCGGCTGGAGAACCTCTGGGCCGACGCCCCTCGCGTCGATTGGGAAGAGCAGGCGAGAGCCTCCTCCGGGTAGCCGGATGAGCCACTGGTAACATCGAGGCTCCGATCGGGCCTGTAGCTCAGTTGGTAGAGCGCGTGCTCGGCAGGCACGAGGTCAGGGGTTCGATTCCCCTCAGGTCCACAGACAACTTCTCGGTGCAGTAGCGTCGCATTGCCGATGGCGCTACCAGACACGCAATACGCACGCGCTCCAGACGGCGTTCAGATCGCCTATCAGGTCACCGGAGGCGGGGACCTCGACCTGGTCCTCATGCAAGGCGCCGTGGCCCATCTGGAGCTCCAGTGGGAAGACCCGAAGCTCAGCCGGCTCTTTGAACGACTCTCCACCTTCTCGCGCCTCATCCGCTTCGACCGCCGCGGAATGGGGATGTCGGCTGTTCTGACCCAGTTCCCAACTTTTGACGAACAGGTCGAGGACTTCGGGGTCGTGATGGAGGCCGTGGGGTCGGAGCGCGCGGCGCTGATGGGCACGATCGATGCCGGCACGCTCGCCCTGGCGTTCGCTGCCGCGTACCCGGACCGGACGCAGGCGGTTGTGGCGTTCGAGACGGCTCCGAGATTCACCCGGTCCGAAACCGACGACTTTGGGGTGGACCCGGACGTAATGTCACGCTTCGCTGAGGCCGCCCAGACGATGGACCTGGACACCATGATCTCCATCGTCGTACCCGGACGGACGAACGAGCCGGGCTTCCGCTCCTGGTTTCGCCGCTACACCCGGTCCGCCCAGAGTGGAATCCCGGCGCAAGCCGTCGTCATGTCGACGATGTCCGCCGACATCCTCGATCGACTATCTGCGATCCAGGCGCCGGTATTGGTGCTCCACAAGAGTGCGCACACGTTGCTGCCGATCCGGAGCGCCAGAGCGCTTGCCGCGGCGCTCCGAAATGCGCAGCTGGTGGAGCTCCCGGGAACCGGCACCGCGATCTTCTCGAACGACGTCGACGACATTGCGGATGAGATCGAGGCGTTTCTTACGGGTAGACGTCCGCCGTCGCGGCGCGACCGCGTCTTGGCGACGGTTCTGTTCACCGACATCGTGGGATCGACCGCCCGCGCTGCCCAGATCGGCGACCATGAGTGGCGTGAGCTCCTCGAGCGCCACCATCGCCTCCTTCGTACGTCGTTGGAGCGGTTCGGTGGACAGGAGATCCACACGGCGGGCGATGGCTTTCTGGCGACCTTCGACTCACCACGCCGGGCAATCGAGTGTGCACGAGCGGCCGGAGAATCGATTCGATCGCTGGCGCTCGAGATCCGCGCCGGCGTTCATACCGGCGAAATCGAACTGTCGGACGGCGACGTCCAGGGCATCGCCGTGCACCTCGGTGCTCGTATCGCAGCACTGGCCGGGGCTGGCGAAGTGTTGGTCTCTTCGACGGTTAAGGACCTCGTCTTCGGATCAGGCATTGAATTCGAGGATCGCGGCGTCCATGAATTGAAAGGCGTTCCGGGCGAGTGGCGCATTTTCGCCGTAAGCCGTTCCTAAGGGATACGTCGTAAGAGCCGACGCGCGAAATAAGCCAAATCGCTGATGTTCCTCGGCTCGTCCAGCCGCACCTGGCATGCGTCACCTTCCTCCTGACGGATGTGGAGGGATCCACGCGGCTGTGGGAGCGCGACGACGAAGCGACGCGGCGTGCGATCGCCCGCCACTATGAGATCGTCGATGAGGCCGTAAAGCGCCACTTCGCGCATGGGAATTCGGAGGCTTCCGGTTCGCAGAGTGCGTTTGCGTTCGCGTTCCTTGCCCGAACCGCTCGGTTGAGAGGCGACTCAGACGCTGCTCGGGCGAATACACAAAAGTCGCTCCCCCGTGGTCGCCCGCCAGGGAAGCCCGCCCGAAGATGTCATTCGCCTGGTCGCAGAAGGCCTCTCCAATCCGGAAATCGGTAAGCGCCTGTTCATCTCGGCTCGAACCGTGCAAGCGCACCGTGTTCGCGAAGCTCGGCGTGTCATCCCGCGCCTAACTCGCCGCGGAAGCCACTCGAAGGTCTGCCTAGACTCTTCTCCGCGTGCTGCACATGAGCGCGGCGGCTCGACAAGGAGGTGATTCGGCTGCGAGAAGGTGAGATCCCTGACCCGGACGCTCAGGAACAAGGAGACCCGGACCGCGTCCGAAGGGAAGAAGACGAACCGGAAGACGTTCCGCCGGAGGTCCCCGAGGGCGACGCACTAGAACAAGAGCGGTGACCAGAGTTCGGCTCATGGCTCGCCGCCCAGCTGCATTGGTGGCTGCCCTCGTCATTCTGTCCGGATGCACCGGAGAGCCACGCGTGGGGGAGACGATCATTCGGCGCACCACTCCACCGATCCTCGCTTCGCCGATGCCGCTGAGCCAGGAACCCCAAGCCAATCTTTCGGGCGGAACCTACGTCGCGGATCGGTTCGTCCCACCCTTCACGTTCCGGGTCGGACAGGGATGGCTCGCCTACATTCATCGCCCGAGCTTCGTCTTCCTGTCGCTCGGTGAGGCCGATCTCCGCCGGCCAAAGGCGCTCTCCTTCCAGACGCTCCACAGGGTGGTGGAGCCCGAAGCGTCCAACCTCTTCACGGGGAAGCTCCTTCCGCCGCCCCAAGACCTCGTCGGATGGCTTCAGAACCACCCATTCATCGAAGCGAGCGCGGCCAGCCTGACCACGGTCGGGGGGAACCAAGCCCTCCAGGTGGACGCCGTCGTCAGGGCCACACCGAAGCGGTACGGATCACCGGGCGCGGAGAACGGTGGATGCCCGTCGGCGTGCGTCGTGCTGTGGACCACCGAGCCGGAGGGCGCGTCCTTCGTGTTCTTCGTGAAGGGCGAGAAGGTCAGGTTCATCATCTTCAGAGTCGGTGAGCGGGACGTCGTGATCACGATCGAGGCCATGCGGGCGGAGTTCGACCAGGTCGTCGCGGAATCCGAACGCGTCCTGGGAACGGTGACCTTCGAGACTAGGCGCTCGCCTCCGCGTCCACGGTCGCCAGCGCCTTCTCCATCACGTCGAGCCCTTCGGTGAGGAGCTGGTCGTCGATGGTGAGCGGAGGAAGCAGCCGGACGACGTTGTCGTAAGTGCCCGCCTTCAAGACCACGACGCCTTGTCGGTAGCACTCCTCGACGACCCGCGAAGAGGCCTTCTTCGCAGGTGCTTTCGATGTCCGGTCTTCAACGAGCTCCATGGCGGCCATTGCGCCGCGTCCTCGGACGTCGCCGATCAAGTCGAACCGCTCCTGCATCTCTCGGAGCCGGCCGAGCATGATCCCGCCAATATGATCCGCCTTGGCGAGAAGTCCGTCCCGATCGATCGTGTCCAGAACGGCGAGCGCCGCGGCGCATGCAAGGGGGTTTCCGCCGAACGTTCCTCCGAGTCCCCCGATGTGGACGCTCTCCATGACATCCGCGCGACCGGTGATCGCCCCCAGCGGGAGTCCGCCGCCCAGCGCCTTGGCCGTGGTGATCAGGTCGGGGACGATGCCTTCATGCTCGATGCCGAACCACCGGCCGGTTCGACCCATCCCGGTCTGCACCTCATCGGCGACGAACAGGATGCCGTTCGCGGCACAGTACTCGGCCAGACGGGGATAGAAGCCGGCGGCCGGGACCACGAAGCCGCCCTCGCCGGCGATCGGCTCGGCCACGACACACGCGACGTTCTCCGCGCCGATCTGCTTCTCGAGGATCTCGATCGCGTACTTCACGCAGCGCTCAGCGCATTCGGCCTCGGTCGTACCTCCGGTGGGGCACCGGTACGGGTAGGCGAGCGGAAGGCGGTAAACCTCTGGAGCGAATGGCCCGAGGCGGTGCTTGTACGGCATGACCTTCGCGGTCATGGTCATGGCCAGCAGCGTTCGGCCGTGGAAGGCGTGATCGAAAACGGCGACGGCGGGGCGGCCCGTGAAGTACCGGGAGATCTTGACCGCGTTCTCCACCGCCTCGGCGCCGGAGTTCACCAACATCGTTCGCCGGTCGATGTCGCCCGGCGCGAGCGCGTTGAGCCGTTCCGCGAGCTCAACGTAGGGCTCGTGCATGGTGACGTGGAAGCACGTGTGGGTGAACCGCTCGAGCTGCTGGCGAACCGCGTCGACCACAGCCTCGGCGCTATTCCCCGCGTTCAGGACCGCCAGGCCGGCGCCCAAGTCGATGAGGCTGTTCCCGTCGACGTCCCGGATGACCGCCCCGGAGGCCGCCTCCGCGAAGATCGGTGTCGTGTAGAAGACCGCCGGAGGGACGGCTTTCGCGCGTCGCTCCACGAGCTCCCGAGACCTCGGGCCCGGGATTTCGGTGACCAGCCTGCGTTCTTGCGGAATCTCCATTGAGTCTCGGATTCTATGATCAGCACCATGCGCCGGCACGGCGGCGAGTGAGCAGGAGGATTAGCCTTTTCACGTCGGGCGATCCCATTGAGTGCGGGAGGGTCATGTGGCTACTGCGGTGAAGCGTCCCGAAATGTTCATCGGCGGAGAGTTCGTCTCGAGTGCCGGCGAGGAGACCGTGCCGGTGGTCAATCCCGCGACGGGTGAAGTCATTGCCGAGGTTCCGAACGGAACAGAAGAGGACGTGGAGCGAGCGGTCCGCGCGGCCCAACAGGCTTTCGACGATGTCTGGTTCGACACCACGCCTGGGGAGCGCGCGGAGATGATGCTGAAGCTCGCGGACGCCATCGAGGCGAACGCCGAAGAGATCGGCCGCATCGAGTCCGAGAACGTCGGCAAGCCATTCAAGTCCGTGATGACCGACGAGATGCCGGTGATGGTGGATCACCTTCGGTTCTTCGCCGGCGCGGCCCGCGTCATGGGCGGGCTGTCCGTCGGGGAGTACTACAAGGCCGAAGGTACCCTCTACACGAGCATGCTCCGGCGGGAGCCGATCGGGGTGGTCGGGCTGATTGCGCCCTGGAACTACCCGCTGTGGATGGCGATCTGGAAGCTCGGGCCGGCTCTCGCGGCGGGGAACACCATCGTCATCAAGCCGTCCGAGTGGACGCCCCTTTCCCTCCTTCGAACGGCCGAGCTGGCCGCGGAGATCTTTCCGCCCGGCGTCTTCAACGTCGTGACGGGGGAAGGCGTGCCTACGGGCGCGGCGATGGTCAAACACCCCGGCATCGGGATGGTCTCGATCACCGGCGAAGTCACCACCGGAAAGGAGGTGGCCCGAGCCGCCGCCGAGACGCTCAAGAAAGTGCATCTGGAGCTGGGCGGCAAGGCGCCCGTGGTTGTGTTCGACGACGCGAACCTGGAGTCGTCGGTGGAGTGGATCAAGATCGCCGGCTACTTCAACTCGGGGCAGGACTGCACCGCCGCCACGCGCGTGCTGGCGGGACCGCGCGTCTACGAGAACCTCCTCTCCGAGCTCGTCCCGGCGGTCGAAGCCATGCAGGTCGGCGACCCGCTTGACGACAACACCGAGATGGGCCCGGTCGTGGCGAAGGAGCAGTTCGAACGGGTACGCGGGTTCGTCGACCGCGCGCGCAGTGGAGGGGCCCGGATCTTGACGGGCGGCGAGCCGATGGAAGGGAACGGTTTCTTCTACCGTCCGACGGTCATCACGGATCTGGACCAGAAGGACGAGATCGTTCAGCGGGAGGTATTCGGCCCCGTCGTTACGGTTCAGCGCTTCGACGACGACGATCAGGCGATCGCCTGGGCGAACGACGTGGAGTACGGGCTGGCGGCGTCGGTGTGGACTCGGGACGTCGGCCGTGCGCTGAACGCCTCACGGAAGCTTCGGTTCGGGACGGTGTGGATCAACACCCACATCCCGCTGACGCCGGAAATGCCCCACGGCGGCTACAAGCAGAGCGGGTACGGCAAGGACATGTCGATGTACTCCGTCGAGGAGTACACGAACTTGAAGCACGTCATGGCCGCGATCGACTGATTTGGTAGGTGATCTCGCGCTCTTCGAGCCGGGCGAAGAAGAGGTCGGGGTCGACGACGTCCTCGGGGGCGAACATCCCCGGTTCGGCGATGTCACCGTTCGCGATCATCTGAGCGACGATCGATGGAGGAATGCCGGTGTCTCGCGCTCCGGCGCCGAGGCCGGCGTCGGGATCCGGCTGGATCACCGACTCCGCCGTGACGGTCGTCGCCTCCCCGTTGCGTTCACCCTCGACGACGACCCGGAGGCATTCCACGTCGTCGGTTCCCGCGGCCTGGGGAAGCGTTCGCCCCAGCGCCGAAAGTACGTCTCGCGGACGAACCTGGTCGTCGCCGACCTGAATCGGTTCCGTGGAGGCCAGTCCGATCGCGGCGAGAAGCTTGAACCGCTCCACGAGTCCGGGCTCGAACGCGATCTTGAACGTGACATCGTGGACTCCCTTCAGGTGCTTCGAGTTCGGGAACGTCGCCACCTCCGAATGGAGCGTGGTGACGGCCGTCCGTCGTCCGATGGGCGGTGGGAAGTCGACCTCTTCCGGTTCGCCGAGCGGCTCGACTTCCGTGAACCGCGCTTCGCGGTACGCCATCGCCGGAAGGGTGAACTCGTCGAGGATCGTGTCCAGCGAGTACGGGATCGGAAGCGGAAGATCCTTCGTGGACGGGTCGAACGACCCGAGCCGTACGTGGACCGCGTGCACGGAATCGACCTCGCGAGCAGCCAGTACGGCAAGCAGGTTCGTGATCCCCGGGCTTCCTCCAACGCAGGTCACGCCGGTCAGCCCGGCGTCACGGAACCGCTCCGAAAAACCCAGAACGTTCCGGGCGACGTGGAACAGCCCCCCCAGATCGACGTAGCCGCAGCCGGCGCGCAAGCAAGCGTCGGCGATCAACGGGTTCAGGCGATAGGCGACGGACGCGATGCACACGTCAGCGCCGCTGAGGACGTCGCGGAAAAAATCGGCTCCAACGTCAGCGCGAACGGCGTGAATCTCCGCTCCACCGCCGGTCTCGTCGGCCACTTGCCGCGCCCTTTCCAGGTCGAGGTCTGCAACGGTGACCCGGGAGACTCCAACGGAATGGGCCAGATCCCGCACGATGACCTTCCCCATGGCGCCCGCGCCGCCGACCACCACTGAGTGCATGGCTGCGTAGCGTCGCACGGCCTACGTGGGGTTTGCACGGGGACCGTGCGAAAATCCCTCCACCACGAAAAGCGGGGGACGATTGGACATCATTGACGTCAAGCTGGATCGGGTCACCAAGCGATTCCGGGACGTCGTGGCCGTCGACGATTTGACCCTGGAGGTGGACCGGGGCGAATTCTTCAGCCTTCTCGGGCCCTCCGGATGTGGGAAGACAACGACCCTTCGGATGATCGGCGGCTTCGAGGAGCCAACCGAAGGGGCCATCTACCTCCGAGGACGAGACGTCACGGATCTGCCCCCGTACAGGCGGAACGTGAACACGGTGTTTCAGTCCTACGCCTTGTTCCCTCACCTCAACGTGTTCGAGAACGTGGCGTTCGGACTTCGGCGGAAGAGGACCGAGGAAGACCAGATCGACCGCCGGGTGCGCGAGGCGCTCCGTTTGGTCGACCTTCAAGGGTTGGAGAAGCGGCGGCCTTCTGAGCTCTCAGGAGGACAGCAACAGCGGGTGGCGCTCGCTCGGGCATTGGTAAACGAGCCCGACGTCCTGTTGCTGGACGAGCCGCTCGGCGCGCTGGACCTCAAGCTCCGGAAGCAAATGCAGCTGGAGCTCAAGCGGATTCAGAACGAGGTCGGCATTACGTTTCTCTATGTCACACATGACCAGGATGAGGCGATGACGATGTCGAACCGGCTGGCGGTCATGCGCCACGGACGCATCGACCAAATCGGCCGGCCCCGCGATGTGTACGAAAACCCGGCCACCGAGTTCGTTGCCGGGTTTTTGGGAGCGTCGAACCTCCTGGATGCGGAGTTAACGGATCTCCGCGGCAACACGGCAACCATCCAGCTCGGCGGCGGTTCGTCCATCACGGTTCCGTCGAACCGGCTCAATGGCCTCAGAGGTAGATTCAAGGTCGGCGTGCGCCCGGAAAAGATCTTCGTGCTGCGGCGCGGGGAGGATGTTCCCGAGGGTTGGAATTGCCTCTACGGCCGGGTCCGGGACGCCGCATACGTCGGCGTCAGCCATCAGATCACGGTGGAGGGCGCGTCCGGCCGAACGCTCAACGTCTATGAGCAAAATATCGCCGGCCAATCGGTTCCCAGGCCCGGGGACTCGGTCCGACTGGCATGGAAACCAGAGCATACCTTCGCCGTTCGTCCCTCGGCGCCAGCCGAGAGGGAGGAGGAAGAAGAAAAGTGGACCAGAACAGACAGCGCCTGACCATGGACCCTGCCCTCCTTCGGGGGCTGACCCAGCGCCGGATCTCACGGCGTGACGCGCTGAAGTACGGGGGCGCGGGGACGCTCGCGGCGTTTTTGGCGGCGTGCGGAGTGAGCGGCACTGAGACTCCCCAGCGGACGCCCGCTGGCGCCGACCTCAACAGGATCTATGGGGAGGGCAAACAAGGAGTCCTCGACTTCGCGAACTGGGAAGAATACATCGACCTGAACGCGAAAGGGGAAAGCCCGACGCTGTTGCAGTTCGAGAAGGAAACCGGGATCCAGGTCAACTACAAGACCGTCATCAACGACAACAACCCCTTCCTCGCTCGGATCATTCCCTCGCTTCAGGCAGGCCAGCCGACGGGCTTCGACCTGATCGTCATCACGAACGGTGGACCAATCGAGCGAATGATCAAGCTCGGATTCCTGACGCCGCTCGATCACAGACGCCTGCCGAACTTCGCTCGCTACGCCGGACCCGGGGTAAAGGACCCAGCCTACGATCCGGGAAACAGGTACACGGTCGCGTGGCAATCGGGGTTCACCGGTATCGCCTACAACTCCAAGGTAGTGAAGACGCCGCCGACCAGCTTTCGCGATCTGTTGAACCCCGCCTACAAGGGAAGGGTCGGGATGTTCTCCAACAGCCAGGATCTTGCCTGTCCCGCGTTGGTCAACATGGGGTTCGACATCCAGACCTCGACACCAGACCAGTGGCGGCAGGCGGCGGAGGTCCTCACGAAGCAGCGCGACGACGGAATCGTGCGGAAGTACTACGACCAGAGCTACATCGACGCCTTCGAGAACGGCGACACCGTCATCACCCAGGCCTGGTCAGGGGACATCTTCATCTCCTCCGCCCCGAAGGACTACGGCGGCCGGGGGTTCTCCGAGCTCAAGTTCGTGCTCCCGCAGGAGGGTGGGATCCTCTGGACCGACAACATGGCGATCCCGTTGCGCGCGGAGCACCCCGTCGACGCCATCATGTTCATGAACTTCGTCTACGACCCGCAGGTGGCAGCCCAGCTGGCGGACTTCATCTGGTACGTCTCGCCGGTTCCGGCGGCCAAGGAAGTGGTGTTGAACGAGCTGGACGACCCGACGGCGGCCAACAGCCCGCTTATCTTCCCGTCCCTGGAGGACCAGCAGAGGTCGCACAAGTACAAGGTGTTCAAGGACGCAGCGGAAGAGGAAGAGTGGAACAGCATCTTCCAGCCGATCTTCACCGCGTAAGGAAACCGAAGACGCGCCTGGGGAGGGCGCTGGCGCCGTATCTGCTCGTCTTCCCGGGCGGAGTGTGGCTTCTTCTGTTCTTCCTCGTGCCGCTGGTGTTCATGGCCTCCATGTCGCTCCAAACCGGAAACCTGTTCGAGGGTTTTCGCCAGACGTGGAATTTCGGCAACTTCGTCGACGCCATAAGCCAGTACCGCGTGCAGTTCATCCGGTCACTGGTTTACGCCTCCATAGCCACGGCGATCACGCTTATCGTGGCGTACCCGCTCGCATACTGGATCGCGTTCCACGGCGGACGGCACAAGACCGTGTTCCTGTTCATGCTGATTCTGCCGTTCCTCGTCTCGTTCGTGATCCGCACCTTGGCGTGGCAGTGGATCCTGTCCGACCAGGGCATCATCCTTGGAACGCTGAAGCGGCTGAATCTCCTCCCCGACTCCTTCCACGTGCTCGCCACGCCGGGGGCGGTGATCAGCGGGATCGCCTACAACTTTCTGCCATTCATGGCGCTTCCGCTCTACGTCGCCCTTGAGAAGATCGACCGAAACGTGGTCGAGGCGGCGCGCGACCTGTACGCCGACAGGGTTGCGGTGTTTCGCCGGGTGATTCTGCCGTTGTCGGTCCCGGGCATCTTCGCCGGGATTCTCCTGACGTTCGTTCCCGCCGTCGGTGACTACGTCAACGCCGCCATCCTCGGCGGAACGAGGACCACCATGATCGGCAACATCATCCAGCTCCAGTTCCTGGAGAACTTCCAGTACCCAATCGCCTCGGCGCTTTCGTTCCTCCTGATGATGGCGCTTCTCATCGGCATCTTCGCGTACGCGAAGGTCCTGGGTGCCCGGAGCATCGAGGACTACGTCTGATGGCGGTGATCACCCGAGAGCGCGCCCCAACCGCTCCGAAGGCCATGACACCATCGCCAACACGCATGCGGCGGAGGTGGACGCGCTTCATCCTCCCGGCGTACGTCGGGTTCGTGATGTTCTACCTGGTCCTCCCGATCCTCATCATGATCATCTACGGGTTCAACGAGAGCGGCGTGAAGAAGGTGAGCTTCCGCTGGCTCGGGTTCACCACCCAGTGGTATGAGCGGGTCTTCTTGTTCCAGGACCTCACCGCGGCGCTCAAGAACTCGCTCATCATTGCGGCGGTCAGCACTGTGGTGGCAACCACGCTGGGGACGCTGATCGCTCTGGCCCTGGTTCGCTACCGGTTCCGAGGCCGCGGCGGCGTGGACTTTGTCCTGTTCATGAACATCTCCGCTCCGGAGATCGTCCTCGGAGCGTCGTTGCTCTCACTGTTCGTGACGTTCGGCGTGCCGAGGGGGATGCTCACAATCCTCATCGCGCACGTCATGTTCAACATCGCGTACGTCGCCATCACGGTGCGGGCGCGGCTGCTCGGATTCGATCGCTCAATCGAAGAGGCCGCCCAAGACCTGGGAGCCAGTCCGTGGACCACTTTCTTCAAGGTCACGCTTCCGCTCATCTTTCCGGGAGTGGTCGCTGCGGCGCTGCTGGCGTTCGTCCTGTCGATCGACGACTTCGTGATCACTAACTTCAATGCGGGGGCGACGCAAACGTTCCCGCTGTGGGTGTACGGAGCCGTTAAGATCGGAATCCCGCCGCAGGTGTTCGTGATGGGCACGCTCATCTTCACGTTCGGCGTGGTGCTCGCGATTGCAAACCTTGTCTTGCAGCGCCGCAAGGCGTGAGACGGGAGGACGCGTGAGGGCCGAAATCGACGTCGAACGAATCACCGCCCGAGCCCGTGAGATCGCCGCAACCGAGGAGCAGCGGCTGCTGGAGCGTTCGCCCAAATCACGGGCGCTGTTCGAACGGGCCGTTCGGAGCATGCCGCTCGGCGTGGCGTCGACCTTCCAGGCCAACGACCCGTATCCGATCTACCTCAGTCGCGGTCGGGGGTCGCGCGTGTGGGATGTCGACGGGACCGAGTACATCGACTACCACAACGGGTTCGGTGTCAACGTCGTGGGACACGCCCATCCGAAGATCGCCGAGGCGATCGAGCAAGCGGCCCGGTCGGGGGTTCACTTCGCGGTCACGACCGAGAGCACAGTTGCGCTGGCCGAGGAACTCTGCCGGAGATTCCGCCTCGAGCAGGTCCGGTTCACCAACTCCGGGACAGAGGCGACTATGGACGCGATCCGCGCGGCCCGCGCGGCGACCGGACGCGAAACGATCCTCAAGATCGAGGGCTCGTATCACGGGCACCACGACACGGTGCTGTTTTCGGTGGTGCCGGAAGCCGACGTCCTCGGGTTGCGGGCCACGACCAGCGGGGAAGCCGCCGAGTCGGAAGGAGAGGTGTACCGAACGATCCCAACCTCGAAGGGCGTTCCGGCGAACACAGCGGAGCACACGTTGATCGCCCCCTTCAACAACGCGGCGGCGCTCGAGCGAATTCTGTCCGAACGGCCCAACGACGTTGCCGCGCTCATTTTGGAGCCGGTGATGATGAATATCGGGATCGTCCTGCCCGAGCCCGGGTACCTGGAATCGGTTCGGGACCTCTGCACACGGTATGGGGTCGTCCTGATCTTCGACGAGGTCAAGTCGGGAGCAACCATCGCTCCGGGCGGCGCCATCGAGCGGTTCGGGATCGACCCGGACCTCGCCTGCTTCGCCAAGGCGATCGGAGGGGGGACCACAATCGGCGCGTTTGGCGGAAAGGCGTCGGTGATGGAGGTCGTAGGACAGGGCGCCGCGCAGCAGGGCACGTTCAACGGCAACCCGCTGTCGTGCCGGGCCGGTCTGGCCGCTTTGACCGAAGTGCTCACGCCCGATGCGTACGTCCATCTGGAGAAGCTCGGCTCACTGCTCGCGGAAGGCTGCCGGCGGGCCATCGAGGAAAACGGCCTGCCCGCCCACAGCGTCGACCTGGGCGCGAAGGGCTGCGTGTCGTACCGCTCCGAGCCGCTTCGGAATTACCGGGACTTCCTCGAATGCAATCCCGACCTGTTCGTCGCTTCCTGGTCCTGGCTGCTCAATTGGGGCATCTTCATGACGCCGGGTGACGAGGAGCAGTGGACCATCAGCGTCCAGCACTCCGAGGACGACATCCGTGCGTACGTCGACGCCTTCGGAGAGTTCTGCGCCGAAGTCGCGCGCTGAGCGCTAGGGCGCCTCCCGCACCGCCCTCTTCCGTTGAAAGTCGGCGCCGACCACGGTGGTGCCGATGGCCCTGGCCACGACGACTGGCTCGTCCAGAACGTCCGCCGCCGACTCGCCGATGTCCTGCCTGGTCGTGATGATCTTTCGAGCCTCGGCTTCGAACGTCCGTGAGGTCCGGCCCTCCCGGATGATCCTGGCCCGGCACTCGAGGAAGTCTCCGGGCCGGACGGGTGCAAGGAACTCCACCTTCTCGTAGGCACGGAGCAGCCCTTCGTCGCCGTCCCGCCGTACGGTCAGCTCGGTCGCCAGATCGCCGAAGACCTCCATGACGAACGCCCCGGCCG
This sequence comes from Actinomycetota bacterium, assembly GCA_030777105.1. Lineage (GTDB taxonomy): Bacteria > Actinomycetota > UBA4738 > UBA4738 > UBA4738 > JALYGK01. The sequence goes on from JALYGK010000169.1 coordinate 45,742, forward strand.
CGATCGTCCCGTAGTGCGCGTCCTCCGAACCGACTCTCAACCGAAGAAATGCCTCGACGGGCTCGTTCACCTGTTGTCTCCCTCCTCCATTCCACGCCCCCGAAGGACCACCAGGGCATCCGCCGCCGCCGCTCCTTCCGGGCCGGCAAACAACGGGTTCACGTCGACCTCCTCGATCTGGGGCTGCTCCACCGCCAGGCGCGACAGACCGGCAATTACCTCCTGTACGTGCTGACGAGACGCTCCGGCCGCGTCGAGGAGCCTTCCGGCCATTGATTCATCGGGCATCTCTTCGACGTCCTCCCGGGTGACCGGGCACAGGCGAACGGAGACGTCTTTGAGCGCTTCCGTCAACGTCCCTCCCAGGCCGACCAGGACGACCGGACCGAACAGCGGGTCTCGGCGCATGCCGCAGATCAGCTCGACTCCGGATCCGGTGGCTTCGACCAGCACGCCCCTTGCCGGCGCGCCGATATCGTGCGCCCGAGCGGTGAGTTCCTCGAATGCGGTCCGGACGCGCTCTGCGTTCGGGACTCCCGTTTTCACGAGCCCGTGGGAAGCCTTGTGTGCCAGTCCTGCCGCATCGGCCTTCATCACGACCGGGAACCCGAGGCGCTCCGCCACGTCCGTCGCCTCGTCCGGCGTGGCTGCCGCGTCGCCGGGAACGACCGCGATGCCGTAGGCGGCAAGGATCTGGCGGCTCATCCGCTCGGACAGAACCGGTCCGGGCTCGGCGACGTCCAGCACCGGACGATGTGGGTCGGCGGCGACCGGCTGACGGCGTTTCCACGTGTACCACCACCAGGCGCGGTGAAGCGCGGCGAGTGCCGGCCGAACGCCATGCAGCAGGGGGACGCCGGCAGCTCGGAGGAGTTCACGGACCGACTCCGCGGCCGGACCGGTGGCCGGAACCGTGAAGAACACCGGGAGTTTCGTGGATCCTGTCGAGGCTTCTATGAGCGCGTGCGCCGCGGCGACCCCGAGATCCACCTCGTTCTCGCCCGCCCACGGCGTGACCTTGTCCAGTGCAACCGCAACGATGTCGACGTCCTCCTCTCTCCCGGCGTCCAGGATCTCCGAATAGAGCCGGTGGTAATCGGGATCGACCCCCCAAGGATCAATCGGGTTTCCGATGTAGGAGAAGTGAGGCCAGGTCGAGCGGAGGCGCCCGCACAGCCTCTCGGACGGTGGGGGAAGATCAAGCCCGATCCGGCTGGCATGGTCGGCGACCAAATTCCCTTCACCGCCGGAGTCGGTCACGACGAACGCTCGTCGCCCCGCCGGCAGCCGGCCGTGGCCGAGGAGCTCTGCCGTCTCGAACAGCTCGTCCAGGTCGTCGACCTCGATTGCGCCCAGCTGCCGAAGCAGTCCGGTGACGACCTCTTCCGAGCTGGCCAGGGTTCCTGAATGTGCGCCGACGGCCCGGGCGGCATCGCTCGACCGTCCGGCGTGCAGTACCGCCAGCGGCTTGTCAGCCTCCCGGAGCGCCCTCGCGCCTTCGACGAAGCTGCCGGGGTCGCGGAATCCCTCGATGAACAGCACGACAGAGGTCGTCCCATCGTCTCGCGCAAAGTACTGGAGGTAGTCGCCCACCGTCGTTCCGGCTTCATTCCCGCACGAGACCAGGGCCGAAAACCCGATCCTCGGGCCCATGTTGACCGCGGCTTCGACCACCGAACCACTCTGTGAGACCAACGCGACCCGGCCGGGGAGCAAGGTCGGAGGGATGGTCCCGATGTACAACGCGGACCGGTTCGGAGGAGCGATCACGCCCATGCAGTTCGGGCCGCATACGGCCATCCCATATTCGTCTGCCACCGCAGCAATCTCTTTCTGTAGCGGGAGGGAATCCGGTCCGGTCTCCGTAAAGCCACCACCCGGGACGACGGCCGCCCGGGCGCCTTTCTTCCCGGCGGCTCGAAGGACATCGGGAACGAGGTCGATTCGAACGGCGGCCACGACAGCCTCCGGCGGCGCGGGCGCCTCGTCCACTGATGCGTAGGTGCGCCACCCAACGATCTCTTCGTACTTTGGATTGATCGGAAAGACGTCGCCTGGGTAGCCGAGGATCCGGAGGTTCTCGCAGAGGACTCGGCCCACGTAGGACGTCGGTGATGCTCCGACGATGGCAACAGAGCCGGGGGACAGAAGCGCCTGGATCGCCGCGGGCCTTGGTGTCACGGCCCGATTCTCGGTGGTCGGCGCCGCGCGGCTCAACCTGGCGCTCGTCCCTTGGCGTGTGCTGCGGCTCAGCGAACCGGCGTTGTAGCGTTCCCATTGACAAACCGATTGACCCAAATGTATCGTTCGCGCTCTAGCCCTTTTGGCCTAGTTGTTTTGGATTTCCTGTCCCAAGAACGGCTGCCCGCAGGAAAGAGAGGAGTTCGATGCTGCGACGCATTCTTCTGCTGACTGCGGCAATCACCCTTTTGGTTAGCGTGGCCGCTCCAGCCACCAGTGTGCCGGTCACAACGGTCGTTCGAACGATCCAGGACCGGGACGGCGACAACCGCTTGGAGTTCGCCCCGGGCGAGGACTACTTCGTCATTGGGGCAGATGAAGAATTTCGACCGCCGAGAACCGGGTCAATTATCAACTTTCTTCAGATGTCGGATTTTCAAATGGTCGATGAGGAGTCTCCGGCGCGTGTCGAATTCCTCGACCAGACGCAGCGCGGCTTCTTTACACCATTCTCGGCCGCTTACCGACCGCAGGAATCACTGACGACACAGGTGACTGAAGCGATGGTCAGGGCGGTGCGGAACACGGTGTCGCCCATCACCAGCGAGCGGCTGGACCTGACCATCCTCACGGGGGACAACGCCGACAATCAGCAGTGGAATGAGACCCGCTGGTTCATCGACATTCTGGATGGCACGGCGGGCCGGCGCCCCGCACAGAGGGAGACGTTCACGGTCACGGACCTCGACCTGCAGGTTCATCAAGTCGCGCTGAACGTAGCGCCAGCGGCCAAGATCGATCCGAACTCAGGGATCGAGGGCATCTGCGACTCCAACCCCGGTTCCATCTACGACGGCGTCCAGAACGATGGGGATCCGGGGTACTACGATCCCGATGCTTCCGTGGCGGACGATCCGAACCCCCTTCCCGACACCACAGCGGGCGATGGGCAGGGATATTCGCCGAATCGCGCAGAGAACCTCCTAGAGGTCCAGCGCGACGTCACGGTCCGCGATTTTCCAGGACTCTTCGAGGCGGCGAACCGGCCCTTTGAAGCCATCGGTCTGGACATGCCCTGGTACTCGGCGTTCGGGAACCATGACGCGCTGGTCCAGGGGAACAGTCACGAGGCCTATACCGGACCTTTCGGGCCGGCGAAAGAACAGTGGCTCGCACCTTTCAACGTGCTGTTCCATCAGATCGCCACCGGATGCGTCAAGGCGTCGAACCTAGCGGCGAGCGAGATCTTCCGGGAGCCCGGAGATCCCACCGCAGGCGCTCGGTCTGTGGTCGTGCCTCCCGACCCGCGGCGGTGTTTTCTGACGAAGGCCTTACCACCCACTCCCGAGCCGATACCGCCGAGCCCCTGCAACGACAGCAGCTTCATCCTGGAACACTTCAACACCACGGGGACACCCATCGGACATGGGTTCCAGTTCCGGCCACCGCAGGCCATCCTCAACCACGACGGTTACTACTCGTTCAGTCCGGTTCCGCACCTTCGCTTTATCGTGCTCGACACCGTCACGGACGAATGTGGACCGCCGTTCGGAGGCTTCTGCTCCGAGGGTTCCGTGGACAAGACGCAGTTCCAATGGCT
>JALYGK010000170.1 GCA_030777105.1 Actinomycetota bacterium
TGTCATTCGAATGAGGTTCGTCGCGGGTCTGGTCATAGCGTCTGCCCTGACCGCAGCCTGTGCGGAGGAAGCGCCCCTGCCGTCCTCGGTTGAGGCCCCTACGCCGTCCACCACCCCGGCGGCCAGCCCGATCCTCTCTCCGACGCCCAACGTCCTGCCGAGCCCTTCTGCTTCACCTGAGCCCCCCGAACCGAAGGCGTACGTGCCCCGTCCCGACGCGCCAATTCCGCGGACGTCCGAGCGCGTGGCTTCAGTCCTTGCCAAGGTCACGCGGGAAGTCAGAAAGTCGGTCAGTAACTGGGTCGAGGAAGGCGACATCTTCGACCGGCCGCCCAGGCGGCTCGTTCTCCAGGCGCTCTACCAGCAGCGCATCTACCGGTTGATGATGAGGGACGAGGGACTCGCCGAACGGACGCTGGCCCGGCTTTCACCACGGTTCCGAGACGGAGCGCGAGCGAACGTGGCGGCGGGAGCAAGGCTCCTTTCATTGGTCACTCCAATCACCAGGCCGACAAGGTTCAAGACCGGCCCCACCGAATCGGCGGGCACGCTCCTTCGCTGGTTCAGGCAGGCGGAGCGGCGGTTCGACGTCGCGTGGGAAGTGTTGGCCGCCGTGATGTACGTCGAATCGAAGTTCGGGAAGGTGAAGTCCACGAGCACGGCCGGCGCGCAGGGCCCAATGCAGTTCCTACCCTCGACCTGGGGGCAATACGGGATGGGCGGCGACATTCAGAACCCACGGGACGCGATCCTCGGGGCCGCCAACTACCTTCGAGCGTCGGGGGCACCTGCGGACTACCGGCGGGCGCTGTTCGCGTACAACCGTTCACAGGCATACGTCGACGCGGTTCTGCTCCACGCGAACGAGATCAGTAAGGACAGGCGCAACTACTTCATCTATTACAACTGGCAGGTCTTCGTGGTGACGACCAAGGGCGATGTGCGGCTCACCGGACCGGGCCTGGACTGACTACTTCTGCCAGCAGTCGTCGGTGTGCTAGCATCCGCCGGTTCCTCATCTCGATTTCGAGGGGGAGAAGATGCACCGAAGGGTTCGAAGTCTCTTTGCGCTCGGTTTCCTCTTCGTTGCGGCGTGCGGAGGTGGAGAGGAGGCACCACGTGGCCAAGCGTCTCCACGTGGGCAAGCGCCCGCCGAGCAGCAGGCCACGACGCTTCCGGTGACCGCAAGCGATTTCTCGTTCGAGCATCCCCCCACCGTCGAGGCAGGAGCGGTGGAGTTGCAGATGACGAACGAAGGAGAGAATCAGCATGTTCTGATCGTTGCGCGTGTCAACGAGGGGGCGACGCTCGGCCAGGCCAGGAGGTCCTTGCTCTCCGACGACCCGACGCAGCAGGAGGGACCTCCGCCGTACAGCTTCGTCCCTGGAGTGGCCGAGGTCACGCCCGGCCATAGTGGAAATTCGACGCAGATCCTCGAGCCGGGTGAGTACATCATGATCTGCCCCATTCCCGATGCCGATGGAATCCCGCACTTCGCCAAGGGGATGGTGTCGACGTTCGAAGCCACCGGTACAGGCGGCGGGTCGCTCCCCACGGCCGAGGCGACCGTGACGGCGCAGGAATTCGCCTTTCTCAATGTGCCGCAGTTGGGTGCGGGCGACCACGTCCTCTCGATGAGGAATGCCGGCAAGCAAGAACACGAGTTCAACCTGGCGGAGCTCGCGCCCGGAAAGACGGTTCAGGACATCGTCGAGTTCATGAAGCAACCGCCCGGTCAAGGCGGGGCACCTCCGATGATCCTTCACGGAGGAGCGCTCATGCAGCCCGGGTTGTCGGCGACCGCCCGATACACGCTCGAACCGGGGAAGCAGTACGCCTTGGTTTGCCTGGTTCCCGACTTCTCGGACACTCCTCCCACGCCCCACGTCGTGAAGGGCATGTACACCCAAGCGTTCACCGCGACTTGACGGCCCCTCGTCTTTCGCTCACCTGAGCACCCGAACTATCCTTTGGCGGCCCGAGTGGCCGTTTTGAACCGGACGCGAAGGAGGGGGGCGTGTCGGAGCAACGACGATCGCAGCAGGTGCTCTCTTGGCTCGCCGCCGGGGGGGCCATCGGCGCGATCGAGGTGGTTCTCGCCGTCTCGTTCGCGGCGCTCGTGTTCGGAGGGTACCTCGAGGACTTCCTGGCTGACGGCATCGGCCTTTATCTTCTGGCTGCTTCTCTGACGCTCGGGATCCTCGCCTGGCGAGGCGGCAACCGAGGGGTCCTCGGCAGCGTGCAGGACGCGGCAGCAGCGGTCCTCGCGGTGATCGCCGTGGAGACCGCGCTGGACGCGTTCGGCAGCCTCTATCGGGCGTTCCTCACCGTCATTGCGGCCACGCTCATCGTTACGCTCTTGACCGGCATCACCTTCCTGCTCCTTGGGCGGTACCGGCTGGGAAACCTGGTCCGGTACGTCCCGTATCCGGTGGTCGGCGGATTCCTCGCCGGCACGGGGTGGCTTCTATTCAGAGGTGGCATTGGTGTGGCCGGGAGCATCACTCCCGACTTCGCCCACCTTCGGCAGTTGGTAAGCGCCTACGAACTCGTCCGATGGGTCCCCGCGGTTGCGTTCGGGGCGATCCTGCTTCTCCTGGCGCGGCGCGTGAAGCGGTCGCTCGTGATACCGACGACGATCGGGCTGGGATTCGCCCTGTTCTTTGCCGGAATGTTCGTCACCGGGTCGTCGATGGACGAGGCGCTCGAGGGTGGTTGGATGCTCGGTCCTTTCCTGTTTCCGTCTCCTCGCTTGTTCCAGTTCTGGACGGTCCGCGCCATCCCCGGAGCCGACTGGTCCGCCGTGCTCGGCCAGGCCGCGGGGATCGCGACGGCGGTTTTCGTGGCCGTGATCGCCACCCTGTTCAACGTCAGTGGCATCGAACTCATGCTTCGAACCGACCTGGATTCGAACCGTGAGCTGGGCGACGCCGGCATCGTGAACGTCGCGGCCGCTCCGTTTGGTGGGATTCCTGCCTACCACGCGCTCGTCCTGACGTCGCTCGCTCGACAGATGAGGGTGAGCGCGCGGGCCGCCGGTCTCGTGGCCGCTGTCGTCCCGCTTGTAGCGGTGTTCTTCGGCGGTGAGCTCATCCAGTACATCCCCCGGATGATCGTGGGTGGAGTGCTGGTATTCGTCGGTCTCGCATTCCTCGTCGAGTGGGTCCTCGACGTGCGGCGGTCCCTTCCCCTCGGCGAATACCTGATCATCCTGGCGATCCTGGTGACCATCGCGGCGCGCGGTTTCCTCCCCGGGATCGCGGTGGGGCTGGTGGCGGCGGTCGTGCTGTTCGCCCTGAACTACAGCCGGATCCGTCTGATCAACGAGGTCGACTTCGGATCCACATACCGCAGCAACGTCGACCGGCCTCCGCACGAGCGCCGGCTCCTGGAGTCAATGGCCGGGCTCGTTCAAATCCTTCGTGTCAACGGATTTGTCTTTTTCGGGACGTCGAGCGGGCTTCTCGAGCGGATCCGTAGACGGGTCGAAGCTGGAGGGCTCCGGTTTCTCGTGATCGACCTCCGGCGCGTAACGGGGATGGACTCCTCGGCCGTCATGTCGTTCCGAAAAGTCGCCCAGCTCGCGGAGGCGAACGGGTTCGAGCTGGTGGTGACCGGCGTCCCCGATGTGGTTCGCACCCAGTTGCAGCGCGGTGGGTTCAGTGAATCCGACTCCGTGGTTCGTTTCGAACCCGACTTGGACCGCGGCCTCCAGCGATGCGAAGACGGGCTGCTTCGGGCCGCAGCTGAGGCGGCGCCCGTGGAGGCCTCGAGGGAAGCGTTGGCCGACCTCCTCCCGCGCCTCTCCTCGTATCTCGAGCGCAGGGAGATACCTGAGGGGACGGTACTGATTCGGCAGGGAGATCCGGCCGGGGACGTGTACCTCCTCGAGTCCGGCCGGCTGGCGACGGAGGTCGCCGCCACCGACGGGCAGCGGAGGCGCGTTCGCTCGATGCGCTCCGGGGTCGTGGTCGGTGAGATCGGGATGTATATGGGCGCTCCACGGACGGCCGACGTGGTGGCAGAAACCCCGAGCGTCGTTCTGCGCCTCGGCCAGGAGTCCATTCAACGGATGGAGCGCGACGAGCCCGAGCTCGCCGTGGCGCTCCACCGGTGGCTGGCCACCACGCTCGCGGACCGGTTGAGCGACACCATGCGGGCGTTTGAAGGGATGTTCGACTAGCCGGCCCCAAATGCGGTCGCGAGTGCCCCCGGCAGGATTCGAACCTGCGCACCCGGCTCCGGAGGCCGGCGCTCTATCCCCTGAGCTACGGGGGCGTGGACCCGTGATTCGGGCCCGGACGACCAAATGGTATCAACGGCCATTCTTCGAGCGTGACCCGCTCGCGCCGTAAGATCCGCGAAACTCGGATCACAGATGATTCAGGACGCGCTTTCGAACGCGATCAAGGAGGCGCTCGCCGATGCCTCCCAAGCCCTTGGGCTGGAGAGTGGAACGCTCCCCGAGCCAGAGGTCACGCGGCCGCGTCTCAAGGAGCACGGCGACTGGTCGACGAACGTCGCCCTCGTCCTCGCGCCCCGAACGGGCCGTCCTCCGCGCGACGTTGCACAGGCGCTGGCCGAGCGGCTCCAGAAGAATCCGGCGTTTCAGAAGGTCGATGTGGCCGGTCCGGGGTTCATCAACCTGTTCCTCGGAAACACATGGCTCCACGACGTGCTCTCCGAAATCTTGGAGAAGGCGGCGGCGTTCGGCCGGAAGGCCGGCAAGCGTGGGAAGCGATTTCAGGTGGAGTTCGTCTCGGCGAATCCCACGGGGCCGCTGCATGTGGGGACCGCCAGGAACGCCGCGATCGGGGACTCACTGGCGAACGCGCTCGAGGCCGACGGCTACGCCGTGGAGCGCGAGTACTACTGGAACGACACGGGGACGCAGGTCGAGCTGTTCGCCGCGTCGCTCGAGGCTCGGTACCTGGCGCAGCTCGGGATCGAGGCGGAGATCCCCGAAGGCGGATACCACGGCGAGTACCTGGTCGACGTCGCTCGGGAGATCGCCGCTTCGGTCGGCGACCGGCTGGTCAACGAGGACCCGGAGACGCGCCGCGAGATCCTCCGCGACGAGGGGCACCGCCTGATGCTCGAGCGCATCGAGGGCACGCTCGCCCGGTTCGGGGTGCGGTTCGACTCCTGGGTCACGGAGGGATGGCTCATCCGTGGAGGGTTGGTGGCTCATGCCGTCGAGCGGCTCCGTAAAGGCGGCTACGTGTACGAATCTGAGGGCGCCACGTGGTTCCGCTCCACCAGCTTCGGAGACGACAAGGACCGCGTCCTGATCCGCCAGACCGGCGAACCAACGTACTTCGCGAAGGACTGCGCGTACATGCTTCACAAGGTCGAGCGCCGGTTCGATCGAATGGTGTACGTGTGGGGCGCCGACCATCACGGCGACGTGAAACGGATGATGGGAGCGGCGGAGGCCCTCGGCATCGACCCCAAGCGCGTGCAGATCCTTCTGTACCAGCTCGTCTCGTTCTACCGAGGCGGAGAGCCCGTCAGGATGAGCAAACGAACCGGCGACGTCGTCTCGCTCGACGAGCTGCTGGACGAGGTGGGGCCCGACGCCGCTCGGTATTCACTCCTGACCCGGTCGCCCGATTCACCCCTCGACTTCGACATCGAAGCCGTCACGCGTCAGACCCTGGACAATCCCGTGTACTACGTGCAGTACGCGCATGCCCGGATCGCCAGCATCCTTCGAGTGGCTGCGGAGCAGGGGGTGGAGCTCCGGCCGCATCGCGACGCCCCCCTCCACCAGCTGACACACGAATCGGAGCTCGACCTCATTCGGCGGCTGGGGGAATGGCCGGAGGTCATCGAGATCGTCGCCGAGGCGCTCGCTCCACACCGGCTGACCCGGTACGCCGAACAGCTCGCAGCCGACTTCCACCGCTTCTACACGGAATGCCGGGTAATCACCGAAGACCAAAACCTCACGCAGGCGCGCTTGGCGCTCTGTCTGGCAACGAAGACGGTCGTCGCCTCGGCCCTCCATTTGATCGGTGTGAGCGCCCCCGAATCCATGGAACGGTTGGACGCCGGCGCGATCTGAAACGCGGCCCGGGCGGGGTAACTGCCGCCTCGGGTAGCTGGTGACGAATGTCATTGTGCGGGTGATGTACGAGACCTAAACTGAGTCGCGGAGCGCTCCCCTTGAGTGGCATTGGCCTCCTATGACCCAAACGAACGCCCGGACACAATCCCATCTACCCGGAGAAGGCCAGGCCGCAATCCGCGTCCGTGCGTCGGTTCCTGCTCTCCTTGCAGACGTCGCCAGCAAGGTGCTTGCCGTGAAGGAAGGCGAGACGTTCCTCTACTCCGACGTCGAGGGGAACCTGGACGACCGCAAGGAATACGGGCTCGGGCTGTACCACCGCGACACCCGGTTCCTCTCGCACTTCATCATGACACTGTCCGGGCGGGACCCGATCCTGCTGTCCTCATCGGCCGAGCGTGGATACATGTCCTACATCGACCTGACGAACCCGGAGCTCTATGTGGACGGCCAGGTCGCGGTGGCCCAGCAAACGCTCAACATCCGCCGTGTGCGCGCCATCAACGGACGCGTGTTCGAGCGAATTCGGATCAAGAACTACAACGCCGATCCGGTTCAGCTCTCGGTTCAGTTCTCGCTCGCCGCCGACTTCGCGGACATCTTCGAGGTCCGCGGGCTCTCGGCTGGGCTGCCCGGCCACTACGAAGCGCCGTGGGTTGACCGGCGGCAGGCCAGGTTCGCCTACAAGGGAGAGGACGGCGTCCTCCGTGAGACCTTGATGATGTTCGACCCCGAACCCGAGCGCCTGGAGGTCGTCGGAGACCGCATCGAGATCGAATTCATGGTCCGACTGGCGCCCCATCAAACGAAGCTCCTCTCGACGACGTTCGAACCGGTCATTGATGGGGTTCGCCCTCCTGAAACCGAATTCGATGGGGCGATCCACCGCCTTCGCCGGTCGTACGAGGACTGGGAGCGAGAGTCCACCCAGATCATCACGGACAACGAGCTCTTCAATCAGTTGCTGACCAGGGGCCTGCGTGACCTCAGGGCGCTCTATTCGGCTACGGAGGAAGGCGCCGTCTTTGCCGCTGGGATCCCCTGGTACGTGGCCACTTTCGGCCGGGACTCCCTCGTCGCCGCGCACCAGCTGCTGGCGGTGAACCCGGCGCCCGCCAGGCAAACGCTCCGTCTCCTCGCTCGTTACCAGGGAACGGACGACAACCCGTGGCGCGACGAAGAACCGGGAAAGATTCTGCACGAGGTCCGATACGGCGAGCTGGCCGGGGCCGGGGAGATCCCGCATCAGCGGTACTACGGTTCAGTGGACGCCACGCCGCTCTTCATCTTCCTGTACGCCCAGTACTTCAGATGGAGCGGCGACCTGGAGTTCGCACGGGAGCTCCTCCCCAATGTGCTCGCCGCACTGGAATGGATCGAGAGGTGGGGTGACGTCGACGGTGACGGGTTCGTGGAGTACCGGTCACGTTCCCCTCGCGGCGTGGAAAACCAGGGGTGGAAGGACTCCTACGACTCGGTCGTCCATACCGATGGCCGGCTGGCCGAACCCCCAATCGCGCTCGCTGAGATCCAGGGGTACGTCTACATGGCGAAGGAGCGAGTGGCGGACGTCTTCGACGTCCTGGGGGACAGGGACACGGCGGGCCGCCTGAGGGCCGAAGCTGAAAGCCTGAAGATCCGTTTCAACCAGGCCTTCTGGATGGACGACGAGCCCTACTTCGCCGGCGCGCTGGATGCTGAGAAGCGACCGGTGAAGACCATCGTGTCAAACCCCGGGCACTGTCTCTACGCGAACATCGTGGATCCGTCGAAGGCGGAGGCGGTGGCCCGCCGACTCCTTCAGCCCGACATGTTCAGCGGGTGGGGGATACGCACCATGAGCAAGGGAGCCGGCCCCTACAACCCCATGAGCTATCACAACGGCTCCGTGTGGCCCCACGACAACGCCCTGATCGCGGCGGGGCTCAAGCGATACGGGTTTCTGAAGGCGACCAACCGCGTGGCGACCGCGATCTTCGACGCCGCCATCCACGCCGATTACATGCGGCTCCCGGAGCTCTTCTGCGGGTTTACGCGCCGAGCGCCGAACCAGCCCGTGGCCTACCCGGTGGCGTGCTCGCCCCAGGCGTGGGCGGCGGGGTCCCCGTTCTTGATGCTCCAGGCGATTCTCGGACTCTCCGCCCGGGGGCACGAGAACATGCTCACCGTCAACAAGCCGCACCTTCCGCCATGGCTCAACGTGGTTGAGCTGCGCAACCTCCGCGTCGGCCGAAGCACCACGTCGCTCGTGTTCAGACGGCAGGGAGAGATCACCGCCTTTTCGCTCCTCGAGCGGAAGGGGGACGTCCGCGTCGTCATGGAGGAATAACCAGCCCCTTCTACCTATCGGAGGGTAGAAACGGGTGGACGCGGCCTACGAGCCATTCGGACTTTCGGTCCTAACTCCGTTCCTCGGTTCAGGAAAAATGCCCGGTTTTGCCGATAACGACATCAGGAAGCAAGAGAAAGTCCCCCCGGGCCTCCGGGCGAAGCGCCAAGAGGCCCTCCTCTAAAGAAAGGGTTTCCTTTGCTGCGGGTTCTGCGTGCTTCGTGCTGCCTGGTTTTCCTTGCCTTGCTGGCGAAGAGCGTCGCCTCACCGGGTGCGGACGTCGTCAACCTGGACGGGTCGAGCGGCGTGGTCAGCGGCCTGAAGGCCGGAATGCGCTCCTCAGCAAACGGCATCGGCTTCACCGTCCCGCAGGCCGGCGTTCGGGTGAACGCAGAGGCGATGCTCACCAACGGCCAGACCATCGAGGTCGCCGTCGACTCACGGGCCGATGGGTCCGTCGTCGTCCACAAGGGAGCCGAGGCCGAGCCGGTCGGCATGGTGAGCGGTGTGAACCCGTGCGCCGACCCGACACACAGCATCGCGGGGCCGAAGTGGAACAAGACGTACAGCTGGGTCTTCAACGCCGGCAGCACGCCGAGCATCATTTCGGCCTCCGGCGCGGAGTCGGCACTAAAGACCTCCGTGAGCCGGATCGTCAACGGCTACAACAACTGCGGCCAGGGCGACGCGATCAGCGCGACGCATTCCTACGCCGGGCGGACGACCAGCCTTCCCGACATCAGCACCTCGGCGGCGTGTCTCTCGCTGGACCGCAAGAGCGAGATGGGGTTCGCCGCCCTCCCGAGCGGAATGGTCGGAATGACCTGCTGGTGGTCGCTGAGTGGGGAGATCATCGAGGGCGACATCATGTTCAACAAGAACATCAAGTGGTACCTGAAGAAGCCTCGCCGCTGCTCGTCCCGGTGGAGCCTTCACGCGGCCGCCGCACACGAGATCGGGCACCTGTACGGCCTGAACCACGTGTCCGAGGCGGATCACGGCTCGCTCACCATGAGCCCGAAGATCATGTCCTGCCAGAAGTCCGAGGTGACCCTCGGTCTTGGCGACCTCAAGGGCCTCGAAGCGCTGTACTGAGCGAACCACCTACCGAACCCCAGCTCCACGCAGCCCCCTCAGCGGGGGGGGGG
>JALYGK010000171.1 GCA_030777105.1 Actinomycetota bacterium
TCTTCGACGAGCGGACGCTCTCGACGCTTCAGGGCGACCTGTGCGTCGGGCATACCAGGTACTCCACGACCGGATCGACCACATGGGACAACGCGCAGCCGGCGTTCAAGACGAATGGCCGGCGAGGCCTCGCCCTCGGGCACAACGGGAACCTCGTCAATACGGCCGAGCTGGACGAGCTGGCGGGCCGCCGAAGCACCGCGACGACGGACTCGGACATCGTTGCCACGCTGCTGTCCCAGCACCTGGACGACGGACTGGAAGAGTCAGCCGCTCGAGTGCTCCCGCTCCTTTCGGGCGCGTTCTCGTTCGTGATGATGGACGAGCGGACGGTCTTCGCCGCCCGCGACCCACACGGCATACGGCCTCTCGTGATCGGCCGGCTTCCGGCCGGGTACTGCGTCGCCTCCGAAACCTGTGCTCTGGACGTGGTCGGTGCCTCGTTCGTTCGTGAGGTCGAGCCCGGAGAGCTGGTCTCCATCGACGAACGCGGGATCCGGTCGCGACGGTACGCCGACCCGCCTCGTCGCGCGCTGTGCCTCTTCGAGTTCGTGTATCTCAGCCGGGCCGACTCATCGATGTACGGGCGAAGCGTCCATGCCGCCAGGCGCGACATGGGACGCGAGCTGGCCCGCGAGGCTCCCGCTGACGCGGATCTGGTCATCCCCATTCCCGACACCGGGTTTTCGGCGGCGCAGGGGTTCGCCGAAGCCTCCGGGATCCCGTACGGGGAGGGTCTGATCAAGAACCGCTACATCGGGCGGACATTCATTGAACCCACGCCGACGCTCCGGTCTCGCGGAGTGAAGCTGAAGCTGAACCCGCTGCCGGACGCGATCTCGGGGAAGCGCCTCGTCGTCGTGGACGACTCGATCGTTCGCGGAACCACCACTCGGCAAATCGTGCAGACGCTCAGGGACACAGGCGCGTCTGAGGTCCATCTTCGAATCGTGAGCCCGCCCATCCGCTGGCCGTGCTTCTATGGGATCGACATGTCGACCTCAGCGGAGCTGATTGCGGCTGGAACCGATGTGGAAGGAGTTCGCCGGTTCGTCGGTGCCGACTCACTCGGTTACCTCTCGCTCGACGCACTGGTCGGAACGACAGGTGTTTCAAAGGACTCGCTGTGCCGAGCGTGCTTCGACGGCGAATATCCAGTTCGGTTAGGAGAAGAAGCGCCGTCGAAGTTCGCGCTCGAGACGACCGTATGACAGACGACTGGAGCGCCGGACACGACGCGTACCGGCGCTCGGGGGTCGATCTCCAAGCCGCCGCACGCGCAGTCGGGCTCATCGAGGACGTTGCCGGAAAGGCGTCCAGACCAGAGGTGGTCGACGGCGTCGGGGGATTCGCCGGTCTCTTCAAGCTGGGCGACGGCCGGATGCTGGCCGCATCAACGGACGGCGTCGGAACGAAGCTCGAGATCGCCCGGATGCTCAAGAAGTTCGATGGCATCGGGATCGACTGCGTGGCAATGTGCGTCAACGACGTCGCGTGCACGGGCGCCGAGCCGCTGTTCTTTCTGGACTACCTGGTGGTGGAGCGCTTGGTCCCCGAGGACGTCGCGGCCATCGTCGCAGGAGTGGCCGAAGGTTGCCGCCGCGGCGGATGCGCCCTCCTGGGCGGCGAGACCGCGGAGCATCCCAGGCTTCTCCCCGCCGGCAGCTTCGACCTCGCGGGCTTCTGCGTGGGCATCGTCGACGAAGACGCCCTTCTTCGGCCGCACATGGTGGCGGAGGGCGATGTCCTGATGGGGTTCCGGTCGTCCGGCGTCCACTCCAACGGGTTCAGCCTCATCGGGAAGGTTCTGGTTCCAGACGTTGGCTCGCTTCAGTCGCATGTGTCTGTCCTGGGGCGAACGCTTGGCGAGGAGCTGCTCGAGCCGACGTCCATCTACGTCCGGCCATTGATCTCGCTTGCCCGGGCGGGATTGATCCGGGCGGCAGCGAACATCACGGGTGGCGGGTTCGTGGAGAACATCCCGAGAGCCCTCCCGCCGTTCCTCGGCGCGCTGATCGATACATCGACCTGGAGCCCTCAGCCGATCTTTTCCCTGATCGCCGACGCTGCTCGGCTGGAGCCGCGTCAGTTGTTCGGCGTTCTGAACATGGGGATCGGACTAGTCACTGTGGTCCCTCGGGGGAGAGAAGATGACGCGATTGGGCTATCGCGTGCTTCCGGATTTGACGCCATAGTTATTGGCGAAGTCGTGACTGAGCCGGGTGTGCGTCTGCGATGAGGTAAGTCGTCACCACCGGTCGGAGGATCGAGTGGGCGAATTCGGTAGATTAGACGAACACCACAGACCCAACACCGTCCTTTCGTCACAGGGGGCAGCGGGCATGGGCAAGGGGCGCGTCCTCATCGTGGAGGATGAAGCGGACCTCGCTTGGGTCGAGCAGTTCAACTTGGAGAGCGAAGGCTACGAAGTCCAGGTCGCTCCCGAAGGCCTTTCCGCCATCGAACAGCTCCAGAGTTTCTCTCCCGATGTCGTGGTCCTCGACGTGATGCTCCCGCGACTGGACGGATGGGCCGTCCTCGAGCGGGCCAGGGAACTTCCGCCGGACCGCCAGCCCGAAGTGATACTGGTTTCCGCCGTTGCGGGAGTGGGTGACCGTGCCCGCGTCGAAGCGCTGGGAGTGGACCGGTTCCTGGCAAAGCCGTTCGATATGGATGACTTCGTTCGTGTCGTCGGCGAAGCCCTCGCTTCTGGCTAGGAACCGCGCCGTTCTAACGTCGTTCCCTTGATCCGGTCGAAGCTTGTCCGCCGAAGGTTCGCGATTCCCGGCATCTTGGCGTGCGTACTCTTCGGCGCATCGTGCGGCGAAAGCCCTCCTGTCGACAGCGGCCCCGACGTTCCGGTCGTGACACGCACCGCACGTTCGATCGCGCTCCGCTACAACCGCGCGCTGAACGAGGGCAACTGCCAGGCCGCTCGGGCCCTCGGAGGGCAGAACATGGGTCCCGATTCGTCCTTTGCCCAGTGGTGCGAGCCAAGCGATTACGCTCCCGGCGCCAGAGGCATTCGATTGAAGATCGAGCGCGTCGAACCTCGGGTCCTTGAAGCGATCGTCGTGTTCCGGCAGCGGATGTGCCTGATCGGCGCGCAGACTGGAGATCCGCAGACGCGGGTCTACTCTGGACGGTGGACGATCAACATCGACGATGGCGTGATCGTCAGCGAACAGCGCCAGGAGATCGGCGCGCACTTCGATTGCGAACCGCCGTTGCTGGAGGGTGGGTCCTAAGATCGACCCGCGTTAGCCCGGGATCACCTTTCCGAACCGAACCCCGAGAGCGGGAACGCGCACGACCTCGCCACGTCGATTTCGAACCAGGTATGTATTCGCCGGCTCGTCCCACTGCTCGAGGGTGCCGACCACCTCGCCGACATACCCGTTCGGGAGCTCGTATTGGAAGGAGACCCGTCTTCCGACGTGCTCCGGTCGGACCGCGTTCTGCGCCATGGCCATGACCACAACGGTAGACGCGGAAGCCGGGAGTCCTCAACCCAACGATTGACCACCGAAAGGTGCTGGAAACGGAACTTCTCACGGACGAGAGTAAGCGGGTGGCCGAGCGCTCTCTTCCATCAATGGGGTACTACGCCAGGGTCACCCTCACCATCGTGGGAGTGCTCGTCCTCATCGCCGCGGCGTGGGCCGTCCGCAATATCCTGATCCTCCTCGTCGTCGCGGCCGTCCTCGCGGTTGGTCTTGACCCTGCCGTTCGCCGGTTGGAGCGACTGAAGCTTCCACGAGGGTGGGCGGTGGCCGTGATCTTTCTGGCAGCGGTCGGCTTCATCGTGCTGTTCGCCCTTTTGGTGATCCCGCCGCTCGTAAGTGAGGTCCAGCAGCTTGCGGCCGACATTCCAAGGTATCTGCAACGACTTCGGACGCAGGGCGGTTTCTTGGGAGATCTGGAGAGGGATTACCAACTGTCGAGGCGACTTCAGGATCTGACGCAGCGCCTCCCCAGCATTGCCTCATCGTCCATCGGCACGATTCTCGGTATTACTCGAAGCGTCGCGAGCGCCATCTTCAACACCCTGACCATCGCGATCCTCACGATCTACTTTCTGGTGGCGCTGCCCAGAGGTGAGCGAATGCTGATCGCGGTGTTCACCCGAAAGGAGCGCCGGAAAGCCGATGCCCGAACGCTCGACGAAGCGCTTCAGCGGGTTGGCGGCTACGTCTCCGGCAACCTCATCGTGTCGATCATCGCGGGCATTACTTCATTCATTTTTCTTCAGATCGCCGGTGTTCCGTTCGCCGCGGCGCTGGCAATGTGGGTGGCCATCGCGGACCTCATCCCGACTGTTGGCGCCACGCTCGGCGCCATCGTGGCGGTCGCCGTTGCGTTCTTTTCGTCGGTGGCCGACGGCATCGCCACCACCATCTACTTCGTCGCGTATCAACAGGTCGAGAACTACGTCATCGTCCCGCGGGTGATGAAGAAGACGGTGGACCTCTCTCCTGCGGCCGTCATCGTCAGCGTGCTGATCGGAGGAAGCCTTGCCGGCTTCGCCGGCGCGCTGCTGGCCCTTCCGCTGGCGGCGGCGGCGAAGGTGGTGGTCAGGGACGTGTGGCTGAAGGACCGGCTCCTCACGGTCGCGGAGGCCTCGACAGCGACGATCGCAGTCGCCGAGCGGCCGAAGACCTAACGGACCCGCGTCACGCGGTCGGCCGGCGGTTCCGGGAACGCCTCCGGGTGAATGGTCCACGCAACGACCTCCAGCCCGTCGACGATGCGCGGTCCGGGGCGCGAGAAGTAGGAGGTTGCGTCCACGGCGAAGAGGCCACCACCGCGAGCGGCGGGCGTCTCTGCGAGGTCGGGAAGATCGAGGAGCTTTTCGAGCTCCGTTTCTGCCTCCTCGAGGTAATAGCCGCACGGCATGAACACGATCACCTCCGGCGCCGCGTCGGCGATATCCCGCCACGTGACCTCGCGGGACGGCTCCTTTGGCGCCGAAATCACGTTCCACCCACCGGCGATCTCGACCATCTCGGGGACCCAGTGCCCGCCTGCGAATGGGGGATCGCCCCACTCCAGTGCCAGCGTCCGGATGGAGGGAAGGCGGCGCGCCGTCGTTCGCACCGTCTCGATTCGCGCGCGGAGCGCCGCCACGAGGTCGCCGGCCTCTGCCTCCGTTCCCGTCGCCCGTCCGACGGCCACGATGCCGTCCAGGATGTCGTCGAGCGTGTTGGGATCGAGTGAGATGACCTCCGCCCGGCAGCCCAGCTCCGCCAGTGCATCCTCCACCTGGCCGGAGGGAACGGCGCAGACGCGGCACAGATCCTGCGCCAGGATCAGGTCGGGTTGGATCTTCTGGATGAGGTCCTTGTCCAACGCATAGATCGGCTGCTGCCGAGCCATGAACTCGCCGACCAACCGGTCGACGTCTCCCGGCTCCAGCGGCCGGTCCTGCGGCAGGGCGGTATCGGACACTACCGGCTTCGACCGCGCTTCGGCCGGGAAGTCGCACTCATACGTCACCGCCTCCAGCTGGTCGCCAAGTCCGAGCGCGAACGCGATCTCCGTGGCCGAAGGAAGAAGCGAAACGATCTTCACGGACTAACGCGGGAGCGCACCGAGGCGGAACGGGCTCTCGAGGATGTCCCCAAGCACCCTCAGCGCGCGGCCGGCCTCGGCGCCATCGAGCACTCGATGATCGAAGGAGAGCGACAACGTGACGGCCGGCCGAGCCTCGACCCGGCCGTCCACGACCAGCGCGCGGGGCTCGACCACACCGAGGGCGAGAATCGCCGCTTCCGGGTGATTGATGATCGGCGTGCCGTACTCCGCGCCGAATGTCCCGACGTTCGTCACCGTGATCGTGCTACCGATGAGCTCGTTCGGCTTCGCGCGGCCGGTGCGAGCGGCCTCCGTGAGGCGGGCGATTTCCCCCGAGAGCGCGACGATCCCCTTGCCATCCGCGTCGCGAACCACCGGCACCAGAAGGCCGTGTTCCGTGTCGGTGGCGATCCCGACGTGATGCTTGCCGTGGAGGACGATCTCCGACCGTTCGGCATCGAAGGTCGAGTTCAGCTTGGGATGTCGCTTGCAGACCTCGATGAGCGCCCGAACCACGATCGGCAGCGGTGAGATCCGCTCTCCGGACTCGTTCGACAGCTCAGCGCGAAACGCCTGGACGTGCGTGGCGTCGACCGTGAGGAACGTCGTGACGTGAGGAATCTCTCGTGCCGAACGAGCCATCTTTTCGGCGATGAGTCGACGCGTCCCCTTGAGCGGAATGCGGTCCAGCGCTTCCGCGGCCGCCTCGCGGCCGTCGCCGGCTCGGGGCAACGCCACGATGTCGGCACCGTCGGTGCGAGCGGCGCCCGAAGCCGCTTTCATCACGTCTTCGCGCGTCACTCTTCCGCCCGGCCCGCTGCCCGAGAGCGCGGAGAGATCGATGCCCATTTCCTTCGCCAACCGGCGAACGGGAGGCGATGCCGGGACCGGTCCTCTCCGTTCACGAGCGGTCGCCGCCGCCTCGACTCGGAGTTGTGAACCCTCGGCCGGCTCCTCTTCGTCCACGCCGTATCCGACGAGCACGGCCCGCCGCTTCGGCTTCGGCTCGCCACCCTCAGCAGCGGGCGGTTCGGGCTCGGTCCGGACCTCCATCCGCTCCTCGACTCGAATCGAAACCAGCGGCGATCCGACCTTCACCATCGCGCCTTCGGTGGCGTGGAGCTTCTCGACGACACCGGCCCAGGGTGCCGGCACCTCCACCAACGCTTTCGCCGTGTTGACCTCGACGAGAATCTGGTTCAGCTCCACCGAGTCGCCTTCGGCGACGCGCCAGGTCACGACCTCGGCGTCTTCCAGACCCTCTCCCAGATCGGGAAGGAGGAATTCCCGAACCGCCATCAGTAGTTCGTCACGTGATCGACCGCGGCGAGGATCCGTTGAACATTCGGGAGGTAGTGGGATTCGACGGTGGCCGGGGGATAGGGCGTGTCGTACCCGGTAACCCGAACGACCGGAGCTTCCAGATAGTCGAACGCGTCCTCCATGATTCGAGCGACCACCTCGGCGCCGAACCCCGCGGTCATCGGCGCTTCGTGCACCACGATGGCGCGGCCTGTCTTCCGAACGGCCGACCCGATGGCGTCCAGATCCAGGGGAACAAGTGACCTGAGGTCGATCACCTCGACGTCAACATCGCGCGCCGAAGCCGCCTCGGCGGCGGCGACCGACCTGGCCACCATGGCCCCGTACGAGAAGATCGTGCAGTCGCTGCCGGTCCTGACGACCCGGGCGCGGCCGATCGGAAGCGGCTCGCCCCCGTCCAGTTCGCCTTCCTCCTTGGCCCAGTACCGGCTCTTCGGTTCGAAGAAGATGACGGGATCTGGATCGGCGATCGAAGCACGCAGCAGGTCGTACGCGTCGACCGGCGAGGACGGCACCACGACCTTGAGGCCGGCCGTGTGCGCGTAGTACGCCTCGGGGCTCTCCGAGTGGTGCTCGGCCGCCCCGATTCCTCCGGCGAAGGGAATCCTGATCACCAGGGGAGCCGTCTGGCGCCCCCGAGAGCGGTACCGGTACTTCGCGATGTGACTGATGATCTGGTCCAGCGCCGGATATGAGAAGCCGTCGAACTGCATCTCGGCCACGGGGTGCCAGCCGGCCAGCGCCAGTCCGAGCGACACGCCGGCGATGGCCGATTCGGCCAGCGGCGTGTCGAAGACCCTCTCGGTGCCGAACTCGCTCTGGAGACCCTCGGTGACCCTGAACACCCCACCGAGCTTGCCGATATCCTCCCCGAGCACCAGTGCCCTCTCGTCGTCCCGAAGCGACCGCCGGAGCGCCTCGTTCAACGCCTTCACCATCGTCACCTCAGCCACGGGAGTCGCCGCCTTCCTGCGAGAACCGCACCACTTCGTCCCGCTGACGGGCAAGGTGAGGCGGGAGGTCTTCGAACACCCACTCGAACAGCTCCTCGACCGGCCGTGGCCCCGAATCGATGACGCCGGCCCGAATCCGCGCCGCGTACTCCTTCGCTTCCTCTTCGGCGGTCTGGAAGAAGCTCTGGTCCGCGATCCCCGACGCTTCGAGCCACCGCCGGTAGCGTTCCAGGGGGTCGAGCTCCCTCCACCGCTCGACTTCCTCGTTCGGGCGGTATTTCGAGGCGTCGTCCGCGGTCGAGTGCGGCCCCAGGCGATACGTGACCGCTTCGATCAGCGTCGGGATTCCCTCGTCCCTCGCCCGCGCCGCCGCCTCCTTCGTTACCTGGTACACGGCGAGGACGTCATTCCCATCGACCTGGATACCCGGGAACCCGTAGGCGTCGGCCTTTCGCCAGATTGGCGTCACGGTCTGCGCCGACAGCGGCACCGAGATGGCCCACTGGTTGTTCTGGCAGAAGAAGATCACCGGAGTCCGGAACACCGCGGCAAAGTTGCACCCCTCGTGGAAGTCGCCCTCGGACGTTGCACCGTCGCCGAAGTACACCAGTGACACGAGCCCCGAACCGTCCTTCTTCGACCCCATGGCGAACCCAACCGCATGCAGGACCTGTGACCCCACCGGAACGCTCACGTACCCGAAGCGGTGGGCGTTCGCGTCGTACGTGCCGCCGTGCCACGTCGCTCGATAGAAGTGGAGGTACTCCACCAAGTCGACGCCGCGAACCACGGCGGCCCCCAGCTCTCGGTACGACGGGAACATCCAGTCGGCCTCCTCCAGCGCGAAGGCGCTCCCGACCTGGGCGGCTTCCTGCCCGATCAGCGGTGGATAGACCGCGAGCTCGCCCTGCCGCTGGAGCGCCGTGGCCTCGAGGTCGGCCCGGCGCGTCAGCGTCATCAGGCGGTACAGATCTCGGAGTTCCTTCTCTTGGAGTCCGAGCGTCGAAAGGTCGAGGTCGGGTTCGCCTTCAGAAGGAATCAACCGAACCGGACCCGCTTCTCCGCCCTCCAGTTCGCTGGTGATTCGGATCGTCATGTCTCCCGGCTTACGACTTCGACCAGATCTTGGCCCACCCGCGGCCGCCGGGAACCCAGTAGAGGCGGATTCGTCCGACCTTGCTGATGCGTTCCTCGGCGAACCGGTCCGCAGCCGTCGCGGTGCTGATCTGGCGATCCCGAGCCATCAGGAAGATCTCACGAAGCGTCCGGTAGATCGTCTGGACGCGAGCCTTGGCGCGGGTCTCGTTGTAACCCTGAAGCTCGTCGGAGACATTGATCAGGCCTCCGGCGTTGATGACGTAGTCCGGCGCGTAGAGGATCCCCGCGCTGGTGAGCGCTTCGCCATGCTCTGGCCGCTCCAGCTGGTTGTTGGCGGCTCCGGCCACGACGCGACAGCGGAGATTCGGGATGGTGTCGTCGCGGATGACGCCGCCCATCGCGCACGGCGCGAAGATGTCGCATTCCTCGGCGTGGATCTTCTCGGGCTCGGCCGTGTCCACCCCAAAGTGACGGACGGCACGGCCAACGGCGTCCACGTCGACGTCCGAGACGACCACGCTCGCTCCCGCTTCGACGAGGTGCTTCACCAGGTGGTAGCCGACCTTGCCGACTCCCTGTACGGCGACCCTGCGGCCTTGCAGCGTGTGTTCCTGCCACGCTTCCTCGACGCAGGCCTTCAAACCCAGGAACACACCGTAGGCGGTGACCGGTGATGGGTCGCCCGAGCCGCCGAGCTCGGGCGCCACGCCGGTGACATAGCGGGTCTCCCGCCGAATGACGTCCATGTCGTCGCGGTCGGTTCCGATGTCCTCGGCCGTGATGTAGCGGCCGCCGAGCGTATCGATGAACCTCCCGTACGCGCGAAGGAGCTCTTCATTCTTGATGCGCTTTGGATCACCGATGATGACGGCCTTACCGCCCCCCAGATCGAGGCCAGCTGCCGCCGCCTTGTACGTCATTCCTCGCGCCAGCCGTAAGACGTCGCGCAGCGCGTCGTCCTCAGAACCGAAGGGGTAGAACCGAGTCCCTCCGAGGGCCGGTCCCAGTGTCGTGGAGTGGATGGCGACGATGGCGCGAAGGCCCGTGGGTGGGTCGTGGAAGAACACGACCTGTTCGTACTGCCCGTTCAGTTCCTGGAAGACGGGCATCTACCGTTCCAGGTCGGAGTTCGGGCTGGGATGTCGCGTCACTGAAAACAGTCTCCCGTTGGCGCGTGCGCCCGAATATAGCATGGGCCCTTCAGCCGCCTTCCGGTCGCGGGAGAGGCCGCGGCTGCCAGCTACCAGCCATTTTCCAGACGCGAAACTGTCCTCGAACCGGTTTTGACGTTCGACTTGACACCACGTCACCGAAGCGAGATAAAAGCGCCCCGCGGTACTGGCGGGGCCCGCAGCAGAGGGGGGTAGAAGTGCGCAAGGTCCGCACCCTCGTGGTCGTCGCATGCGTCGTCGGAGTCGTCGGAGGGCTTCCCCCCGGCGCGATCGGAAAAGCCCCGGCGTTTTCAGGGTTCACCCGAGGCGTTTCCGCCTACGCAGGCTGGGAGGACTGTACCGAGGAATTTTGCTCGTCTTTCTCCGACCTCTATGCCTTCCAAGGCATGGAAAAGGACGCCCGCAAGCCGTTCAAGGGGACCGTCGTCTGCTTCTTCTCGTACACAGAGAAGACGGACGCATTCGAGAGTGGCTGCACCAACGCTCCTCGCGGCACGCTCGCTGTCTCGAAGGACTTGTCGTCGGCCACCCTTCGACCAACGAGTATTGAGGTCATGCCCTGTACGTACGATTGGGAAACGGACGAAGAGATCTGCTACGGGGACAGGGCTCGAACCGTCACGGTCTCGGCTCAGTGGACGGGAGAGGGTCGTGCCTCTAAGAGTTCCTCTCGCTACATGTTCAGGGATGAGATGTGCACCGAGACTTATTGGGACAAGGGGATTGGCCGCGATGCCGACGCCACCGGGACCGTAAACGGCAGGTCGCTCGGAGCGGCGGACTACGCGGGACTCAACAAGGGGATGACGAAGTTCCGATCGACGTGTCCGTACTTCTAGGCCGATAGCCGGGCTCTGAGGCAGACCTATAATCGCGGGGTGATCCCCTGCGCCTACCTCAGGGTGTTCCGTCCCCTCGAAACGTTCCCCGCGCACGAGCGCTCGCATTGGGAACGCTACATCCTTGGAGGCGGTCCTCCGCCGCCGCACCGGCCCGTCTATCGCCACGAGTCATCCCGGAGGGACCAGCACGTCGGCCTCCTTGCGCCCGCCGAGGGTGAACATGCCGACATTCGGCTGGTCGACGGCGAGTACTACCTCTGCCCATGGCGGACGCGGCTCCGGATCCTTGCTGGCATCCTTTCGCTCCGAGACTCCGCGCCCGCCGAGATGGTCAGCACCGTGCTACCGGACACCGAGATTCGAAGAGCCGCGCGAGAGCTGGCGAAGCTGCGGCGCCGCGACCCGTCTGGCGCCGCCCCCACCATGCTCCAGAGTCCGTGGCACGTCCCGGTGCGGTGGTTCATCTTGGTCGACGACGACGAGCGTCGGCTGGCGGAACAGGATTCCGGCGACTACCGCCTCTTTTACTGGGCGCCGATCTCGAAGGCGAAGAAGCGGGCAGAGCGCGCACTTCAGATCATTCGGCGCTCCGAGCTCGCTCCGATCGCGGAGCTGGTGAGCGAGCTCGGGGAGTGGCTGTCGCAGTTCGATCCGCGGTCCCGGATCGAGCTCGACTACGGTGGCCTGTCCTCCCTCTTTTCGTGGGACGAGCTGGACGATGACCACAGCGCCCGGGATATTCAGGAAGCCATCGACGCGCTGGCCACGCCAGGTGGCCTGGGGCGCGCGGCCGAG
This sequence comes from Actinomycetota bacterium, assembly GCA_030777105.1. Lineage (GTDB taxonomy): Bacteria > Actinomycetota > UBA4738 > UBA4738 > UBA4738 > JALYGK01. The sequence goes on from JALYGK010000171.1 coordinate 11,758, forward strand.
TTGTATCAGACGGTGTCGAACCGGTGGGCCGACGCCATGAGCCGCGAATCACTCAACTAGGAAAGTGGCGAGGGGCAGAATCGAACTGCCGACACCGCGGTTTTCAGCCGCGTGCTCTGCCAACTGAGCTACCTCGCCGCTGATCCTCGGGGAAGGATGTGCGGTCCCGACCGGATTTGAACCGGCGATCTCCGCCTTGACAGGGCGGCGTGTTTGACCAGGCTACACCACGGGACCCATATGCAGTTCGTGCCCCCAACGGAATTCGAATCCGTGTCTCCGGCTTGAAAGGCCGGTATCCTGGGCCACTAGACGATGGGGGCTTGCCTCACGCCCCCGGCGTGGCGGGGCAACCACGCCAGTATACGAGGGTCTTTACCTCTCCCGATAACGCTCCAGCACGTCGGCCAGGTCCGGCGGCAGCGTCGCTGGTCGGGGACCGAGGGCGCCGCGCATGACAGCATCGACCATTCCTCCGCTGGAACCGGGGTCCACGGCCGCCGCGAGCAGCGACCGGCGCTCGGCCGTCGAGATCGGCCCGGGTGAAGAGCTGTCCGATTGGGCCGTGACGGTGGCGGCCTGAAAGCGGTTCGTTGGCTTCGGTTCGGCGCCGTCCGCCCTCGGGAGAACCAGCAAGCTGTTCACGATGGCGCGTTCGGATCCGTCTGAAGGACGGTTCTTGATCGCTCCTTTCACCACCATCGTGCTCGAGCCTCCCCCGTCGAGGTTCATGGCGTCCTGGGCGCCGAGCCACTTGAAGAGTTGGGCGAACTCAAGGAGCGTGTATCCGATCGACCATCCGGTCCGCCGTCCGTCCACCACGACCAGGAGCAGCTTGCCGTCCGGGCGGCGGCCGACACCCGTCCGTGGGTGCCGTTTGCACAGGTCCACGGAGCAGTTCGTCGCGACGATGCTTCCTCCCTGCATCAGCATGGGGACCCCGCCCATCACGTCCATCACTCCGGACCACTTGAATGACCAGAGGAGCCGGACCTTTTCGCCCGACGTCAGCGTTTTCAGCTGATTTCCCGGCGAGGTTCCGGGCTTCGCTGCCAGGATGACAACGCCTTCCGTGTCACCCGGGAGGAGCGGCGTGGTCTGACACACGCGACGAGCGACGCTGTATTCGCGCCCAAGCCCACTTCCCACCCAGGCAAGGGCAGACATCGGTCGGAGCCGCGCGTAGCACTGCGATCGCGGCGGCTTGGCGAAGGCTCCGCCGGCCTTCGTGTAGGCGGCGATTTCGCCGCTCCGCGGTGTGGAGTAGTTCCACTTCTGGATCGTCCATCGCTCGTTCGAATCCACCTCCACGAAGCGCGTCGAGAACGTGGTGCCGCCGACGAACGATTGCGTCTCGTCCTTGCGGATGGCGAAGTTCCGCGGACCACCGAGAACCGGTCGAATCTTTAGGTCTCCATCCTCCGCATAGCCGTACGAAGGCCGCCCCGAGAACGCTCCAAAGTCGCCGTTGACCGCGGCGACCGCCCCATGACGGCTCGCCATGCTGCTCGTTCGTTCGACGTGCCCGAGTTGATTCTTCGCCAGCGCGACGTCCATGGTGACCGCCTCGGATGGAGTGACGGTCAGGACGAAGATGCGTCGCGGCCCCTGCGAGTCCTTGATCGCCCTGTAGGTCAGCCCGGGAGCGATCTGTGCCGAGCTCACAACGGTGTAACGGCTAGCGGCAACGCTGTCCCTGATCGGAAAGAGCAAAAGCGACGCAAGGAGAAGGGCAGCCGTGAGCAGGGCGCGGGCGAACGGCGGGCGGGTCGTCAGAAACGGCATAGGTTACGTATCGGCCGGAATCAACACAAGGAAAGTGCCCTCGCACCGTTCGCGGTCAGACGGTTATGGGCAACTCTGGATGCGGTTCCTTCCCGGGCCGCCCGCACAACGGTCACGGCCGCTTCCACCCACGAGGAGGTCGTCGCCGTTCCCCCCGCGCAGCGTGTCGTTGCCGCTCCCGCCCAAGAGGTGGTCATCTCCACCGAGGCCGTTCAGCGTGTCGCGCCCGCCGAGTCCGCACAGAATGTCGTTTTCGTTCGTTCCGGTGAGCTTGTCGCTCCGAGACGTGCCCGCGAACTGGTTCCGGGGATCACTTGCAAAGCCCGGGCATCCAGTCCAGGCTCGGTCGACGTAGTCGGAGACCTCGCCGGACTCGATCTGGTCCTCGGCCTCGACGGTTCCGTCCCCGTCGTCGTCAACCAACTCGGGGGCGTCGGCGTCGTCGAGGTCATTGTCGTTGGCATCGAGGAACGCGTCGATGACGTCGGTCCCGTTATTGCCGTTGACCTTGAGCCCGACGTAGGAGGCGGTCACGCGGCCGTTGGCGTCCGTCGTTTTCTCTCCGAGGTATCCCTGGTTCGGGCCTGCCACCACCCTGAAGTCCACATTCGCACCGGCCATGGGGTCGTCGCCCTGGCTGACGGTGCAGGAGATCGATTGCGCCGCACCGGCACGCCCACTGGCTTGGTCCGGATTGCAGTCCAGCGCCACCGGAGGATTGGTGGGGGGATCATCGGGCACTGGATTTTCACCTGGGTCGCCACTCGTTCCCCCGATATTGCCGCAGCGGAACTTCCCTACCGAGGTCACATAGCCGTGGCACGTAAGAACCAGCCCTGGTTGGACTGTTGTGACCGAGGTCGCCTCGCACTTCACAACGGGCCCGACAGAGCTCGAATCGTGGCATTCGACGATGATTCTGCCGTCCGGATCCATCACATACACCGTCACGGATGTGTGACGCACGGCTGGGAACGGAGGAATTGAGTACGTAATGCCAACGTGAGGGACCGCGGCCTCGCCCTCGACGGTGACACGTGACCCTGAAGCCACAAACGTGCACTTATCGCCGTAGGGAACGGGGACTTCGCTGCCGCACCCCGTCTCCCGCGTCTGGGCCGAAGCGATGCTCCCCGGGAATACCACCAGGGCGCCGGTCAACGCCACGATAAGCACGACCGCGACCTTTCGGGTAGTTAGGAGACTGGAGGCACTCTTCTTTTCGAATCTCGGGTTCGCGATCATGTGACTCACTCCTAGATGTGTGGGAAGCCGGTGCCCACTCAGGATTCGGCGCCATCCGTGTGGGCCTGGTAGTTCCCCCCCTCGAGTGTTCCAGCGACAACAAGAACGGGCAGCCCATTAGCGTCCTTGATCAGGAGGCTCAGTGAATCCTCGCGGCCAGGCTCTCCTGCGTCCTTCAAAGTCCACTCGGCCGTCGCTCCTGAGACGCCGTTGTATCTGCCTGTCCCCGTACCGACATGGGTGTCGAAAACACTCGTGGGATTGCCGGAGTCGGTTGTGGGATCGTCACTACAGGTGGCAGCTGTGAGCGCCTCCAAGTGGAACTTGTTCCCACGTCCCCAATTGACCTGAAGGCTGTTAGGCACGGCCGTCGGGTCGCAGTGAAGGATGAATCCGTGCGTCACCCTCACGTCCTCGACACCCGTGCGCCCCAAGACCCAGCCCCCTCCGGTCATTAGGGGGCCCTCTCCAGGGGGGCAAGCAATCAGAATCATCCCTTCTCCTTCTCCTTCTACCACTCCAAAGGAGACCCTGATTAGAGGCCGGTCCACATCGACCTCAATGGCCCCCTCAATGGAGTAGGCGATGTTGCCCTCGACTTCGACGACATCACAGACGGGGGGCCGCACATGGCATTCGACCGTTCCGGTCGAACCGGTGATGAGAATGGTCAGCGCTCCGCCTTCGCCCTCGACTATCTCGACCTGGGCATCTCCGTCGCTGACTTGGCACGTCACTTGCTCGGCGCCCACCGGCGCGGTGAACGCCAAGAGAACGATCGGAACCATGGACAATACAACCAAGAGCCTCTTGGAGCCCGTCAGTTGCCTCTTCATACCTTTCCCCCCTCCTAGTCGTGGCGGAATCTCGGCATCGAAACGCTCGTTATCGAATGGCGGTGCCTGGAATTTGCGTCCGGGATCGGTTAATCAGGGTCACTTGCGAGGACATGCTTGGCCCGACTTTCGGGGCCCGAAGCGGTCTGGTCATTTTCGCCCGTCCCTCTAGCGGATCGACGTTGCGATCATCGAGGGGAGGCGCAAGAATCCCGCAATAACTAGACAGATGGGTTCTTTAGGCTCCGAGCTGCGGTTCTTGCAAAATTCTTGCGCCCGGGGATGAGGCTCAGGGGTAGTAGGGGCTAGTCCAGGTGAGGGAGCCCATGCCCGCACTCATCCGCCTGGCGGGTGCCGTCGCCATCGAGCACGGCGGCCGCCGTGCTGCCGAGCAAGATCTCGGTGGGAGGCAACCCCGGCTGGCGTTCGCCGTCTTGGTGTGGGAGCACGGCCATGCGATGTCCCACGATCAGCTGGCCGAAATCTTGTGGCCGTACGGGCCACCCTCGACATGGGAGTCGGCGCTCCGCGGCATCGTCTCGCGGATTCGGGGCCTCTTCGACCGGGTCGGGCTGAATGGCGGCGCCATGGTCTCGGGGCAAGCGGGGCGTTACTGCCTGGCTCTTCCGGAGGACGCCGTCGTGGATGTCGAGGACGCCCTCGCGACGCTCCAGGAGGCGGAGCGGCTTCTCTCAGAGGGCGGCGTTGAAACCGCTCGACGCCTGGCGAGCGAGGCCCGCAGCGTCCTGGCCCGGCCGCTCCTAGCCGGTATCGATTCTCCGTGGTTGGACCGGCGCCGCGAAGAGCTCGCGGGCGCCCACATTCGGTCTCTGGAGCTCCTCGGCGAGTGCCGTCGCCTGGCGAAGGAGTATGACCACGCCGCGCGCGCGGTGGAGGACCTCCTCGCTATCGATCAGTTCCGCGAGTCGGCCTGGCGATTGCTCATGCAGATCCACACGGAAGCCGGCAACGCCGGACAAGCGCTCCTCATATATGAACGATGCCGGAGAGTTTTGGCCGATGAGCTTGGGGCGGACCCGTCTCCGGAGACACAGGAACTTCATGCCCGGATCCTCCGTGGCGCTGAGACCGCTGAACGAATGGCAGCCGAGGCCTACGAACCCGAAATCCAAGAGCCGGCCGGTGGCCGCCCCGCGATCGTGGGCGCTCCATATCGAGGGCTCGAACCGTTCGATGAGGAGCACGCGCCGCTTTTCTTCGGGCGCGACTCCGCGGTTGGGGCTCTCCTGGAGCGATTACGGGTGCACCGCTTCGTCGCCGTGGTGGGTGCCTCGGGAAGCGGGAAATCCTCGCTCGTACGCGCCGGTCTTCTCCAGGCGCTTCGGTCCGGGGCGCTTCCCGACGCGGACACCTGGCGGCGGGTCATCGTTCTTCCGGGCCACGATCCACTGAAGACGCTCGGAGCGGAGCTTCTTCAGGCGCGCCCTCACCCGGACGTCCAGGCCGCGGTGGATCGATTCGCGCATGACCCTGCGGCGCTTCACGAGGCGGCCAGCGCGATCCTGGCCGGACGACCGGTCGCCGAACAGCTTCTGGTTGTAGTCGACCAGTTCGAAGAGCTGTTCACGCTTTGCCGCGACGACGCGGTTCGGCGCACCTTCGTCGCGACGCTCCTCGGTGCAACGCGGCGAATCGACGCCCGGACGGTGGTCGTCATTACGATGCGAGCCGACTTCTACCATCGGGCCGCGCGCATTCCCGAGCTCGCGGAGGCGCTGTCCTCCAGCCAGTTCGTCGTAACACCACTCGACGGCGAGGGGCTGGAGCAGGCGATCCGCCAGCCGGCGCAAGTCGCCGGAGTCAAGTTCGAAGAGGGGTTGGTCGGCCGGATCCTGACCGATGTGGCCGGAGAGCCCGGGGTGCTTCCGCTCCTTCAGCACGCGCTGCTGGAGCTCTACGAGGGACGAACGGATCACGTGATCACCCGGGCGGTGTACGAGGACATCGGCGGAGTCTCGGGAGCTCTTGCGAGGCGGGCGGAGGCTGTCTGGAACTCTTTCAACCGAGACGAGAAGGAGGCCGCCCGGCGGATCCTGCTTCGTCTAACCGAGCCAGGCGAAGGGACCGAGGACACCCGGCGGCGGGCGTCCCTCTCCGAGCTCATCGATGAGCGCACCGCGGCTTCGGACGTCGAAGCGGTCGTCCGCGAACTCGCGGATGCCAGGCTTGTGACGACGTCCGCGGAGCCATCCACCGGAACGCCCTACGTGGAGGTTGCGCACGAAGCGCTGATCCGTGGGTGGCCGCGACTAGCGCGGTGGATCGACGACAACAGGGTCGGCTTGCGCATCCACCGGCGCCTCACCGACGCGGCCGTCCAGTGGTCCGAGCGCGACCACCACCCCGACTACCTCTACACCGGGACGCGCCTGGCTGAGGCGACCGACTGGGCGACGGAGAGCGACCCGGACATCAACCCGTTGGAGCGTGAGTTCCTCGAGGCGAGCGCAGAAGCGGAACACGCCGCTCGTCGGCGACGTACCCGCCTTCGCCGGCTCGTGCTAACTGGGCTGGGAGCCGGCCTCCTCATGGTGGGGCTTCTGGCGGTGGCGGCATTGGTCGAACGGGGCCGGGCGAACGAACAGGAAGACCTGGCTCGCTCACGGCGAGTCGCGGCGGAGGCCACCGGCCAACTGCCGGTCGACCCGGAGCTGAGCCTCCTTCTAGCCATCCAGGCCTATCAGATCGCCCCGACGGCAGAGGCCGAAGCAGCCCTGCGGCAAGCGGTGGTGGAGTCCCACCTCCGCGTTCGGTATAGGTCTCCTCGCTTTGACCCCCTGGTTTCCGTCAGCCCGGATGGAACGTTCGTGGCGACGAGCTCTCCGGGCGACGTGGTCACCGTCTGGCGAAGTTCCACCGGCCAGCGGCTCGCACACCTCAGGAGCACTAGAGGCACGCCGCCCGACGGAATCGTGGACGTCATCACATTCAGCCCTGACGGAACCCGGCTTCTTGCGAGCAACATGGATGGCCACGCGTGGATCTGGAGCGTCCCTGACGGCAGGCTCCTGACCGAACTGCGTTGGCCGGTAACCGGAGTCTTTTGTTGCGGAGCTACCGACGCCGGGGCGGGATGGAGCCCCGACGGCGGGCGCGTGATCCTCTCAGGGGCGGATGGTGCCGCTCGGATCTTCGAGGCGGCGAACGGACGCCTGCTCACGGTTCTGCGAGTCGTTCCGAAGGGAACACCTGCGGGACTCCTTGCCCGCGCGCGGTTCAGCCCGCGTCGGGAACGCGTTGCCGTGGAGGGACCGAACGGCGAGGTCCGCATCTTCGACGGGAGGACGGGGCGCGTGATCACGAACCTCGTCGGTCACACGGCCCGCCTGTGGTCGCTCAAGTGGAGCTCCAACAGCAAGCTGCTCCTCACGAGCAGTGAGGACAACACCGCGCGCATTTGGGACGGATCGAGCGGCCGCCTCCTCCGGGTTCTCGAGCACGATGCCATCGTCCGGGATGCAACTTTCAGTCCCGACAGCAAGAGGGTGATCACGGGAGATCTTCGTGGAGGAGCCGCGCTCTGGGATACGGCCACGGGGACGAAGCTCTTCGACCTCGCCGGCCACGCGGCGCGGATCAACAAGGTCCGGTTTTCTCCGAACGGTCGGCTCGCTCTCACCGCAAGCTTCGACGGCACTGCCGGCCTTTGGGATGTGACCTCGGGCGAGAGGCTTGCTCTCCTTACGGGGACCACGCAGGCGATTGTCACCGCCGAGTTCACCGACGACGCGCATGTGATCACCGCCGGTGACGATGCGCGTCTGTGGGAGGTTCCGCAAGGAGCTGTCTCGGCGATCGCGGCCCATGAAGCGCCGCTCTTCGACATGGCCTTCTCGCCCGACGGTCGACGCCTCGCGACTGGCGGCCAGAGGGATGGCCTCGCCCGGATCTGGGACGTCGATCGCGGCGAGCAGCTCGCTGAGATGAGGCACGACCCCGACGCCTTTGTCTCGATCGACGTGAGCTCAGACGGCCGGAGCCTCCTCACGTCTGACTACTACGCCCTAGCGACGCAGGCATCGAATCCCGATCCTCCTCGACTCTGGGATCTGCGAACCGCCCGGCGCATCCGGGAGTTTCCGGTTCTCGCCGGGGACCCGCTCGGAGTCTGTGGCGCATGGTGCCCCGCGACGCGCGCGGCCTTGAGCCCGGACGGCCGGATGGTCGCGATTTCTTCGTACGACGGGCAGCTGCGTGTCTTCAACACGCGGACGGGGCGGAGGGTTAGGGTTTTGACCCCCCGCAAACGAGAGCCGTTCGACTGGACTGAATGGAGTCCGGATGGAAGGATCATCCTCACGATCGGCCGTCAGTTCATCGTCGACTACACCCCACGAATGTGGGACACGCGGACCTGGGAGGAGCTTCCCCCTCTCCCGACCGAAGAGGGCTCAACGCCCACGCGACCGCGGTTCAGCCGAGACGGCCGGTTCCTCGCTATCCACCGAGGAGCGGTTACCAAGATCTACGAGGTAGCGACTCGGCGCGTCGTTGCGGAGTTTCGCCATCGGGGCACGGCGCGGGACGCAGCGTTCACGCGAGACGGGCGACTCGTCGTAACCGCGTCAGATGCCGGAGCGTCGATATGGGACCTGGCATCGCAACGGCGTCTGGCGGATCTCCCTGGACATCCTGGCGAGGTGTTCGCTGTGAGGTTCACGCCGGACGGCAGAATCGCGACGGGCGGAGTCGATGGGGTCGTGCGGTTCTTCCGATGCGAGGTCTGCCAGCCCGTCGACGAACTGCTGGAGGTCGCGCGGGGCCGTGTAACGCGGGGGCTTACCGAGGCCGAGCGCTCCAGGTTCCTGGGCGATTCGGACTAATCTTTGTGCTGTCAGCGGGATGAACTCCTCAGTCCGGAGTCGGATTGCGCACGGTTTCCATCAGCTGAACTAATGGGCGGTCGCTGCCCTGCGCCGCTTGTGCGCGTACATGTCCGCGTCCGCTTCTGCCACGAATGTGTTCGGCGAAACGACGAAAAGTCTTGATACGCCGTAAACGGGATCGACGAATCCCCATGGACGCGGACGTGGCGACTTGTGGGCCGTGCAGGATTCGAACCCGCGACACGAGGGTTAAAAGCCCCCTGCTCTACCAACTGAGCTAACGGCCCCAGCCCGTCGGGCCCATTGTCGCAAATCTCTTCTTCGGTTCCCTGCAGGGATAGAATCCCTCGCCCTTTGCACAACGCCGAGGGGGAGCTGTGGCGGCCACAAACTCGAAAACCGATCGGCCGAAGCGGGTCGTCGTGATAGGCGCCGGGCTGGCCGGGCTCGTGGCCGGCTACGAGCTCAAGCGGGCGGGACACCTCCCCACGATCCTGGAAGCCCAGAACCGCGTGGGCGGGCGAATCTTCACGCTTCGCAATTTCGCTCCGGGGCTCTATGCCGAAGCCGGCGCCATGAGGATTCCCCGGACGCACGGACTCACGTTGGAATACTGCGAGCGCTTCGGCCTCGAGATGCGCACCTTCGTCACCGGCAACCCCAAGGGATTGGTCTATGTCGGCGGACAGCGGATGACCATGGAACAAGCCAATGCGGACCCGGAGCGTCTCCCGTTCGACCTCGCCGACCATGAACAAGGCCGGACCGCCGACGACCTCTGGGAGGACGCCATCAGCGACATTCGGACCCTCCTGGAAGGAGAGGGTGAGTCGGCGTGGGACGAGATCGCCAGACGGTACGACCAGTACTCGCTCTACGAGTTCCTGAAGAGCAAGGGGTTCTCCGAACAGGCCATCGAATACTTCGCCATCATGAACTTCGTCGAGTCCGACCTGAACAATGCCGTCCTGGAGCTCCTCCGCGAGGACCTCGGCAAGGCATACATGGACATGCAGGAGATCGTGGGCGGGATGGATCTGCTGCCGAACGCGTTCTACACTGAGCTCCAGCAAGAGGTCCGGCTCGGGGCCGAGGTCTACGCGTTGGACCAGGACGACCGCTCCGTCACGGCACACTTCAAGACCGAATCAGGACGGTTCTCCCTTACGGCGGACTACGCGATCTGCACGGTCCCGTTTCCCGTCCTCCGGACGATCGAGATCGTGAAGCCGTTCTCTCGTGACAAGCAACGGGCGATCCGCCAGCTCAACTATCACGCCTCCACGAAGGTCCTTTTCCAGGTCCGGCGGCGGTTCTGGGAAACGGAGGACGGGATCTACGCCGGCGCGACCGTGACCGATCTGCCGATTCGACGGATGAACTACCCGACGCCGGACGACCGGACCGAGCGCGGCGTTCTGCTTGCGAGTTACACCTGGGGGCAGGACGCGCTTCAGTGGGGCGCGATGGATCCGGAGACGCGGCTGGAGGAAGCGCTCGACGATGTGTCGCGGATCCATCCGCAGATCCGCGACGAGTTCGAAGTGGGCACGTCACACGCGTGGTACGGGGATCGGTGGGCGAGAGGAGCGTTCGCGCTCTTTGCCCCCGACCAGCAGTCCCAGCTTCAGGCGGCCATCGTCAGGCCGGAGGGACGGATCTTCTTCGCCGGCGAGCATTGCTCCCTGTACCACGCGTGGATACAGGGAGCGCTCGAGTCAGGGATTCGCGCGGCGAATGAGATCGTCGGAGCACCCGCTCCGGCGGCCGCCGGGAACTAGAAGATTCGGGGCAGCAGGTAGACCAGTCCGATCACGACCGCCAGCACGATGATGACGACCGCCACGTACTTGATGGCCGCGTAACCGGTCCATCCGCCGGTGGCGGCGGGGTCCGTGTACGCCGGTTCGTGCGCATGCGGGGCCGGTGCCACCGGTTGGGCTGGTTGAACCGGCTGGACCGGTTGAACCGGTTGCACGGGCTGACCGTGAACGTGCGGTTGATTGGGGTCGTACGCCATTGAAGCCTCCTCTCGTTGGTCCCTCAGTACTTACCCATTTGAAGGGGAAGCGTTCCCTCCGGCGAAGAACCCGCCGTTCGGCCTAGGTAACGGGACGGCGCCGATACGCATTGGTGATGGGAAACCGCCGGTCGCGGCCGAAAGCTTTCGGCGTGATCTTGACGCCGGGTGGCGCCTGTCGGCGCTTGTATTCCGCGGCGTCCACCATCTTGACGACCCGGTGCACCACGTCCGCGTCCATGCCGGAAGCCACGATCTCCTCCGGTGACCGCTCCTGCTCGACGTACGCCTCCAGGACGGGATCAAGAACCTCGTACGGCGGGAGGCTGTCGCTGTCTCTCTGGCCGGCGCGAAGCTCTGCGGACGGCTCCTTCGTCATCACCCGGTCGGGAATGGGCGGTGGATCAGACCGTTGGTTCCGCCACCGTGCCAGCTCGTACACCAGCGTCTTCGGAACGTCCTTGATCGGCGCGAACCCACCTGCCATGTCGCCGTAGAGCGTCGAGTAGCCGGTCGCCATCTCGCTCTTGTTGCCGGTGGCCAGGACCAGCGAGCCGAACTTGTTCGACAGGGCCATGAGGACGTTGCCCCGCACCCGGGCCTGGAGGTTCTCCTCGGCGACGTTTTCCTCGGTCCCGCGAAAGACGTCCTCGAGTGCGGAGAGGTGGGCCTTGAAGACATCGTCGATCCGAACCTCATCCAATCGGATCTGGAGCCGCCGGGCCACCTCCTCTGCGTCCGTGACGCTCTCGGCCGACGAGTACGGAGATGGCATCGCCACGCCACGCACTCGCTCCGCGCCGATCGCATCGACCGCGAGCGTGGCGGTGAAGGAAGAATCGATTCCACCCGACAGGCCGATGACCACTTCGCGAAAGCCGTTCTTCATCACGTAGTCGTGGAGCCCCACGACCAACGCCCGGTAGACCTCTTCAGCGCCTTCTGGCCAGGGCGGTCGCGTCGGGTCGGGGAGGATTGGCCTCTCGGCGCGTCCGATTGCGGACACCGGCGATCCGGAGCGTGCCGTCTGCGGCTCCGGCACGTCGATGTCCACAACCAGGAGGTCCTCTTCGAACATGGCCGCGTGCCAGGCCAGCTCTCCCTTCGGCGACACGACCATGCTCCCTCCGTCGAAGACCAACTCGTCCTGCCCTCCAACAGCATTGACGTAGACGATCCACGCGCCTGTTTCCCTTGCTCGGTCGCTGGAGATCTCGAGGCGTTCGGCGGCCTTGTGGCGGTGATACGGCGACCCGTTGATGTTCGGGATGATCTGAACGCGCTCCTCCGCGTAGCCATCGAACGGCGGTCCGGACCGCCAGGCGTCCTCGCAGACCGAAATCCCGAGTGTCGACGATGCCAGCCGAACCGAGCATCCTGCCTCGCCGGGAACGAAGTAGCGCTGCTCGTCGAACACGCCGTAGTTAGGGAGCTTGATCTTGTGATATCGGGCGACCACACGTCCGCCGGACAGCACTCCTGCGGCGTTGTGAAGACCCCGATCGGTCCGGTCGACGAAGCCGGTGAGGATGGGGCAGGCGTCCTTCGTCGCTTCGGCCAACCGGTGCAACGCTTCGATGTTGTCCCGCACGAAGGCTGGCCGGAGGACCAGATCCTCAGGCGGATACCCGGTGACCGCGAGCTCCGGAAAACAGATCAGGTCGGCGCCCGCTTCTGTGGCCCGGGCCGCCCATTCGGCCATCTTGGCAACGTTGCCGCCCAGGTCTCCCACCGTGGTGTTGATCTGGCCAAGCGCGATCCGAGCCACGATTCAAGCGTAGCCGGTGGGTCGGAGGCCTTCGATATTCTCTGGCCATGGCGAAGCTCAAGGCCAGTGAACGGGCGAAGCTGCCGGACAGCGCGTTCGCCTACATCGACTCCAGCGGGAACCGTCGGCTGCCCATCCACGACGAGGCGCACGTCCGGAACGCTCTGGCTCGCTTCGAGCGGGTGGCGTTCGAGGACGACGCGGCCAGAGAGCGTGCCCGGAAGCGCCTGCTGAACGCGGCGAAGAAGTTCGGCATCGTGCCCGTCGGGTTCATCGCCGCGCAGCTCCAGCGGGAACGCGTCTATGCCGGCGCGGCCGACCCGAGGACGCTTCCGACCGGGGTCGTGACGTTCCTGTTCACGGACATGGAGGATTCCACGGCGCTGCTCCGGCGCCTGGGCGATGGCTACGGCGACGTGTTGAATGGCGTCCGGCGCATCGTCCGGCAGGCCGTGGTCCGCCACGGTGGACGGGAGGTCGATGCGCGTGCCGACGAGTTCTTCGCCGCGTTCGAGCGGCCGGCCGCAGCGATCGAGGCCGCCGTGGCGTTCCAGGAGACGCTCGCAAGGCGGCCGTGGAGAGACGGGCTCGAGGTGCGGGTCCGCGTGGGCATCCACAGCGGCCAGGCGACTCTTACCGAAGCCGGCTACATCGGGCTGGCGGTACATGCCGCGGCGCGAATCTGCATGGCGGCGCACGGAGGGCAGATCCTGCTCTCGGGAGAGACCAAGACGGCGCTCAAGGAAACGCTTCCCGCGGGTCTGAGCTTCCGAGCGCTCGGCCGCCACCGACTGCCCGGCCTCGATAGGTCCCACACTCTTTTCCAGGTGGAGGCGGAAGGACTCCTCGCCGATTTCCCGGTGCCGAGGACCCGCTAGAGGAGGGGCAGGTACCGGTCCAGCTCGTACGGCGTCACGTACGCCTTATACGAGTCCCACTCTTCGCGCTTGTTCCGAAGCAGGTACTCGATGACGTGGTCGCCGAGCGCCTCCCGGACCAGCTCCGACCGCTCCGCCGCCCCGATCGCTTCGTACAGGTTCTCCGGCAGCGACTCGATCCCGGCGGCGCGCCGCTCGTCCTCGCTCATCTCGTAGATGTTGTTCGAGGCTTCCGGCGGGATCTCGTACTCGTTCTCGATGCCCGCCAGCCCCGCCGCCAGCATGCAGGCGAACGCGAGGTACGGGTTGCACGCGGCGTCGGGGGAGCGAAACTCGATTCGGGTGGCCTGCTCCTTTCCCGGCTTGTACATGGGAACGCGGACCAGCGCGCTTCGGTTCCGTCGCGCCCAGCAGATGTAGACGGGAGCCTCGAACCCAGGGACGAGCCGCTTGTAGGAGTTCACCCACTGGTTGGTGACGAGCGTGATCTCCCTGGCGTGCTTCAGGAGCCCTGCGATGAACGCCTTACCGGTCTTGGACAGATGGTGCTGGTCGGTCGGATCGAAGAACGCGTTGCGGTCGCCTTCGAACAGCGACTGATGCGTGTGCATGCCGCTGCCGTTGACTCCCATGACTGGTTTCGGCATGAACGTGGCGTAGACGCCGAACTCCTGGGCCGCCTCCTTCACCGTCAGCCTGTAGGTCATGACGTTGTCGGCCATGGTGAGCGCGTCGGCGTACCGGAGGTCGATTTCGTGCTGCGACGGAGCGACCTCGTGATGAACGTACTCAACCGGGATCCCCATGGCCTCCAGGTACTCCACCGTGCGCTTGCGATAATCCGTGGCGACGTCGAGCGGCGTGAGGTCGAAGTAAGTCCCGCGGTCAAGGAACTCGGTGTTGTCGGAGCCCTTGAAGTAGAAGAATTCGAGCTCCGGCCCCACGTAGAACGTGAAACCGAGATCGGCGGCACGCTGAAGCTGCTGTTTCAGGACGTGGCGGGGATCCCCGTCGAACGGCGACCCGTCCGGCTCGTAGATGTCGCAGAACATGCACGCGACCTGGGCTTCGGACTTCCACGGAATGACCTGGAACGTCGAAGGGTCGGGTATGGCGATCATGTCGGATTCCTGGATTCGGGCGAACCCATCGATCGAGGACCCGTCGAAGCCCATTCCTTCGGTGAAGGCACCCTCGAGCTCCTGGGGCGTGATGGCGAACGACTTGAGGAAGCCCAGGACGTCCGTGAACCACAGGCGAATGAACTTGATGCCTCGCTCCTCCACGGTACGAAGGACGAACTCAGCTTCCCTGGACAGCGTCAACTCCGCCTCCTCTAACGAGCCCGGCCAAGCGTAGAGCCAGTGTGGCGCCCCGGCGTTACTGCCGTGTTAATTCCTGTTGAGCTCGCCGGGTTGCGTCACAGGACGGCTTTTCCGCTAGCCTTTGCGGGCTATGGAGATAACAACGGTGGTTCTTTCCGCCCTGTTCTTGCTCGTCGCGGCGTTGGGGGTGGCGTACATCGGACAGATGCGGCAGGGAAAGGCGGACAGGCAACATGACCGGCGCGTCCTTCGGGACGCGAAGCGAGAACGGCTCAGAGAGGCGTACAAGGAGATCCTCACCACCGCCCTGTCGCTCGAGAAGCTGGCAGGCGTCTACGCGTGGCTGGGTGGCCGTCCGGAGTATCAGAAGGGCCTTGACGCCGAGCTGAACGAGACCATGAAAGACCTCGACCGGGAGCTGGTCACGCTCATGCTCGAGTCGGACGCCACGAACGTCATGGGGATGTTCGATGAGGTTCGGGAAGCATTCACGCGCTACCGGCTTCACGTCGTTTCCAAGACCACCGACCCCGACTTCTCGACCTATCGGTCGCTGGGCGAGGAGCTCGAAAAGCTGAAGAAAGTCGTCCCCGAGCTCGTCGAATCGGCCAGAAATCACCTCGCGGGGCTGGAAACGCCGATATAGAGCAGCCCTTTTCGGGTAAAGAAAGAGCCATGGAAGAGCTGCTCCTTGGGTTTGGGGTGGCCTTCGCGTTGCAGGTTTTCTTCGTCGTGGCCCTCGTCGCCTCCGGGTGGAGTGAGGGCCGATGGGCTCGGGCGGGGGATTCGCCCGGACAGTTGGACAGATCCGTCCGGGCGAAGGAGCGCGAGCGCCGAGATCCCCGCGAACACGGCCAGACGGAATCCAGAGCCGCCTGACCGGCCCTCCAGGTACCAGCCCCCCCGGAGCGGGGCGCTTAAGTACGATGCCCGCGTGATCACCCCTGAGGTGCTGGGGCGGGCGTTGGGGGAGGCTCCGAATCCCGAGCTCGCGCGGATCGCCGTCTCCAGAATCGGGGAACGCGCTGCCGGTCGCGACTATCTCAGCCGTCCGGACATCATTCCTGCCGCGGCCCGGCTTCTGGGATTCTCCACCGCCGCGTCCGACTTCTTCACCGCACATCCAGAGGAACTGGCCAGCCTGGCCGACCTGTCGCCGCGGTCGGCGGACGCGCTGTTGGACGAGGCTCGTCAAGACGTCGCCCACTTGGATGAAGCGGCGGGCCTTCGGCGCTTTCGCCGGCGGGCGGCGTACCGGGTTGCGGCGCGGGACCTTTCTGGGGCGCCGGTCGAGAACGTCATGGCCGAGTTGAGCTCCATCGGAGAGGTCTGCCTCCACATCGCCGTGGAAGCCGTCCACGCGGCAGGCGGCCTCGGGGTGATCGGGATGGGGAAGCTGGGGGGCCGGGAGCTCAACTATTCGTCCGACGTGGACGTGCTCTTCGTTCATGACCGCGACGCGCTCAGCTCGGAAGCAGCGTCTCGTGCGGCGGCCCGGCTGATCGCTCTGCTCTCGGATCCGACCGCCGACGGTGTGGCGGTCCGGGTCGATGCGGGACTGCGGCCCGAGGGGCGCTCCGGTGCCCTGTCGAGGTCGCTTGAATCGATGCTCGAGTACTACCGGAGACACGCGGCGACATGGGAGCGTCAGGCCCTGCTGAAGGCGCGCCCGGTAGCCGGGAATCTCCATCTCGGAGGTGCCTTCGTGGAGGGCGTGGCGCCGTCCGTCTATCCAGCGGTTCTCCCTGCGTCGGCCATCGAGGACGTCCGAACGTCGAAGGCCCGAATCGAGGAAGTGGTTCGGTCGCGAGGGAAGGAGGCCGTGGAGCTCAAGCGCGGTCACGGCGGCATACGTGACATCGAGTTCGCGGTGCAGCTCCTTCAGATCGTCCACGGCCGCCGGTATGAGACGGTTCGGGATCCGAACACCATTGCCGCGCTCCACGCGCTGGCCGGCGAGGGGTTCGTCGCCGAGTCGGATGCGCTCACCCTCGTTGAGTCCTATGGCTTTCTGCGTCGCCTGGAGCACCGGCTTCAGATGGTTCAGGACACACAGACGCACGAGCTTCCGTCCAGCCCCAGTCGGCTCGGACCGCTGGCCCGCTCGGTGGGGCTGGGAAGCGCCGAGGAGCTCCGAGCGGAATACGCCAAGCACACCGATACGGTCCGCGGCCTTCACGAGCGCCTGTTCTATCGTCCACTCCTCGACGCGTTCGCCCACCCGGCCCCACAGCCGGGAATCGACCGGACCGCGACCGAGGAGCTGTTGACGGCACTCGGGTTCGCCGATCCGGCAGCGGCGTACGACGCGCTCGACCGCGTCATTGATCCGTCGACCAGGCTCGGCAAGGTCCTGGAGACGCTGTTTCCCGTCGTCGTGCCGGCCCTGGCCTTCGCGGCCCTTCCGGATGCCGCGGTTGTTCGGTTCGAACGCGTCGTCGAGGGCCTGCGTGAGGGCGAAGGAATCGCGGACGCGCTGGCCAACCGCCCGGACGCAGCTCGAAGGCTGGCCGCACTGGTTGCGGTCAGCTCGGCGTTCGCCGACGCGCTCGTTGCGTCCCCTGGCCTCGCGGCGGCCTTGGTCCCCACGACGCCGTCGACGGCCGGTGGGTCTGGATCGCTGGGGCCACGGAATGAGCTCGTGGCAGTGGCCGGCGCGTATGCCGCCCGCGAGCTGAGCGTTCCGGACGTGGGAAAGCGGCTGTCGGCCGTGGCTGAAGCAGTCATTCGCGACGCGACCGAGGAGGCTGCGCCAGCCATTCCCCTCGCCGTGATTGGTTTCGGGCGGCTGGGTGGAGAAGAGCTGTCGTTCGGCTCCGATCTCGACGTGATGGTGGTCTACGACGGCGAGGGGCCATCCGATTTCCAGTCGGCGTCGAAGGCGGCGGAAGCCGTCTTCGAGCACGTTCGCGCGTCGGGCTGGCGAATCGACGCGGACCTCCGCCCGGAGGGGAAGAGCGGCCCGCTGGCGAGGTCGATGGTCTCGTTCGTGGAGTACTGGAGCCGGTGGGCCCAGACGTGGGAGTACCAGTCGCTGACCAGGGCCCGGTTCGTCGCAGGCGACGAAGCGTTGGGCCGGCGGTTCGTCTCTGCGGCGGCCGACTGGGCGTTTCCCGAGCGGATGACCTTCGACTGGCTCGCGGAGATTCGCCGAATGCGCGTGCGCATGGAGGAGGAACGGGTGCGCCCTGTGGATGCCCGAAGGTTTCACTTCAAACTCGGCTACGGCAGCCTCGCGGACGTGCAGTTTGCGCTTGAGCTCTCGTTGATGCGGCACGGGTATGCTCATCCCGCGGTCCGAAGGACGAACACGCTTGAGGCGCTGCAAGCCCTCGCTGAATCCAGGTTGATCGAGGACAGCGTCGCGTTGTCGTTGGCCGACGCGTGGGTATTCCTCAGCGA
>JALYGK010000172.1 GCA_030777105.1 Actinomycetota bacterium
ACTTCGGCGGGGCGAGCGGTGACCCGGCCCATCAGGCGTTCGGTGGCGGTCATCAATCCTCGAGCAGGTAGCCGAACACGAGCGTGCCGACCGACACGACGACCAGATCGAACGCGATCAGCAGACCGAGCCAGGAGACGGCGTCCGCGCCTCGCCCCTGAGCGGCCAGCTCGGTCGCCTTGATCCCCGCCACGAGCACCGGCGTCGCCAGCGGGAGCACGAGAAGGGGGAACACCCCTTCCCGGGCTCGGGGAGATTCCGACACCGCGCCGAACAGGCTTCCCACGGCGGCGAGTCCGATGGTCCCCAGGACGAACGCCGCCGCCACCGCGGCGGGCTCCTCGCCGATGGGCAGTCCGAAGAGGACGATCACGAGAAGGACGACGGCGAATTCCAACGCCAGCAGTTGCGCGGCCACCGCCCCGGCCTTCCCCAGGAAGACCGCCGCCCGGTCGACCGGCGCAAGCACCAACCCGTCGAGCGCGCCGTCCTCTGCTTCCGCCTGGTACGCCTGCCGAAACGCGAGGACCGAAGCGAAGAGAACGGCGAGCCACAACAGCGCCGGAGCGATTGTCTGGAGCAGCGTCCGCCCGGGCCCCAGCGACAGGCCGAACACCACCAACAGCGTCACGGCAAAGGGAAGCACGGCCACCACGCCATACCGGCCACGAACTTCGATCGTGAGATCCTTGCGGGCAATGAGGCCGGCCTGGCGAACGAGGTTCATGAGTCGGTTCTGTCTGCTGCCGCCTGCGCGAGCTCGGGGAGGATTCGTCCCGCGTCCATGAACAGGACGCGGCTCGCTACCGCAGTCTTGGTCGGGTCGTGGGTCGCGAGGATCACCGTGCGGCCGGCCGCCTTCGCCTCGTCGATCACTTCGTCGACCAGCGCTCTGGCTCCGGCGTCCAGTGCGGCGTACGGCTCGTCGAGCAACAGCAGATCGGGTGACCGCTGCACCACCCTGGCCAGCGCCAGCCGCTGGCGCATTCCCTGCGAATAGCGCCGGACCCGCTCGTCGGCGACGTCGGCCAGCCCGACCCGCTCCAGCGCGCGCTGGGCGCCGCCACGGTCGAGGCCGTAGAGGGCGCGACTGAACTCCAGGTTCTCCCGACCCGACAGGTCGTCGTAGAGGCGCGTCCGATGACCGAGGAGCTCCGTTCGCCGACGGATGTTCTCCCGCTCCTCGACGAGGTCGAGGCCGAACACCGCGCCCGACCCGTACGTCGGTGATGTCGCGGTGGCGATGATTCGAAGAAGCGTGGTCTTCCCGGCGCCGTTCGGCCCGCGTATAAGGACGCACTCTCCTCTTTGTATGTTGAGGCTGGCTCGAACCACGGCAGGCACCATCCCGAACACCCTCGTCACGTTCGACAGCGCAACGGCGGGCGGAGCACTTCGGTCGCGCTCGGCCCGGAGATTCGATGCAGGCGAGTTCACATGCTGAAGGGACGACACCGGACTTCAAGGCTACCTCAGGCGCAACTTTCATCCCTTGACAGCTTCCTCCGCCAGGGGTAGACCGACGGAGGGGGTGGTTCGAATGGTCCGTTCTCTGCACGGGGTCCGATCGCGGTGGGCGCTTCCTCTGGCGTTGGTCGCGGCCGCTGGTCTTGTGGCCTGTGGAGGCAACGGGGCGACAACGGCGCCGAGTCCCACGGCCGCCACGTCGCCCTCGCCGGCAGGCGGAGGGGTGACAGACCGGGCGTCGGTGGAAGCATGCCTCGAGGATGCTGGGCTCGACCTGGCCGAAGGAGACACACCGCTCGTCTCGGGCGTCAACGCAATCGGGGTGATCACGCCGGAAGGCGGCGGTCTCGAACCGGGCGACGTCTCCGCGGCTGTCTTCGTCTTTCCATCGGTCGCGGACGCACAGAGTGAAGTCGAGTCGCTCGAAGGGTTCGCCGGTGACGTCACTCAGGAGGGGAACATCGTCGTGATGTGGGCGGACATCTCGGCCGATGCCCGGGCAAGCGTCGAAGGCTGCATCCAAGCCGCATGACGCACGCGCCTTGGGGCGTGGAAGAAGACAGAGGGGAGCGGTCAGGGTCCGTGCTCGTCCGATAGGCACTTCTCGACGAAGTCGCGGACGCCGGTGCCGTCCACCAGTCGAACTCGGATGCCTTCCCGGTCGAGGAGGCTCGCGGCGATGGAAGACCGCTGCCCGCTGGCGCAAATTGCCCAGACCTCGCCGTCACGCGGGACGTCGTCGATGCGGCTCGGGAGATCACCCACAAAGATGTGCCGGCTCTCCGGAATGTGGCCACGGTCCCATTCGCGCTTCTGACGGACGTCCAGAATGTGTGTGGCCTCGCCTGAGCGGTACGCCCAGCACAGATCCTCCCACCCGGCCACGGCGTAGCTGCTCACGGGGAGGCTTGCCGCCCACGCGTCCATCCCGCCGGCGAGGTAGCCCTGGATTCGCTCGTAGCCAACCCGCCAGAGCTGCGTGATGGCTTCTTCCAGCGAGGCATCCTCGGGTTCGGGCAGGACCAACAGGAGGGGATCGTTGAAAGGCACGACCCACCCGACGTAACTGCCGAAGCTCTCGGCGAGCTCGACGTTCACTGAACCCGGGATGTGTGCACGAGCGAATTCCGAGCCGCTGCGCGCGTCCACCGCCCATACTCCTCGTTCCAGCCGCTTGGCGACCCGCTCCGCAGAAAGCCCGTGCGGCGTCCGAAGCTCGTTGAGCGGCGTTGGACCCATCCGGTTGATGGGAGCCATGTGCCGGTAATACATCGGGTACGCCAGCAGGCCGAACAACTGCTCACGCACAAACTCTTCCTCGCTCGAAGCAATGAGCGCGGCATTGCGAGTGCGCTCCTCGCCGATGGTCGAGACCCGGTCCTTCGTCCGAGGGCCCCCCACTCCGCAGAAGCTGCCGGCGCCGTGCGTCGGGAGGACCTGAACCGAATCGGGCAGTTTCGCGAATCGCTGCATCGTCCGGTACTGCGCCCGGGTCAGTTCCTCGGTCAGTTCGTCACCGAGCAGATCCGTCCGGCCCGCGCCGCCCACCATGAGGCTGCCACCCGTGAACACGGCCACCGGCTCGTCCGAATGAAAATCCTGCACCACATACGCGACGTGCTCGGGGGTATGGCCGGGAGTCTCGAGCGTGAGCAGACGGAGTTCTCCGAGCTTCAGCTCATCGCCTTCCGCAACCATGCGATGCGGGAACTCGTAGCCACCCCGAGCCGCGGCGACGATCTCTGCGCCGGTCGCCTCTTTCAAGTCGAGCGCGCCGGAGACGTAGTCGTTGTGCACGTGCGTCTCCAGCACGTAGCGAATCGAGACGTCCCGGGCTCGTGCCGCGGAGAGAAATCGCCCGATGTCCCGCTGCGGATCGACTACCGCCGCTTCGTCGCCGAAGGCGACAAGGTAACTGTTGTCCCCCAGGCCCGGCGTGACGATGACCTCGAGATCCAGCTTCGCGCTCCCCTGATCGCCTCGGTTTCCCGCCGAGACTAGCGCCCGGCGACGCCGGCTATCAGGTCGAGCGCGTTCGGCATCCCCATCGGGCTGCCGAGCGACCGGTCGCCACTTTATGCCGCGAAGGCACGGTGACGTGACGTTCTTGCCCTCGTCTCCCGGCGATCGCGCGGAGGGTCTCCGCTCGCACCCACTTCCAGTCTCAGCCGCCGAAGCGTTCTGGCGAGCAATCTCGATACGTGCATTTGAGAGATTCCGATCTCCCGGCCGATCTCACGCTGGGTGAGCTCCTCAGAGAACCGAAGGTAAAGAATGCGTCGCTCTCGAGCCGGGAGGTCGCGCAGCAGCGGCGCGACGCTTACGTGGTCGTCCAACGCCTCCATCGCGTCGTCGACATCGCCGATTCGCTCATGAGGCGACCGCTCGTCGGTATCGAGAGTCAACGCGTCGAGCGATACGGGGGTGTACGCCTGCGCGCATTCGAGCGCCTCCAGCACGTGGTCTTCCGTGGCCTCGGCGTCGGCACCGATTTCGGCCACCGTCGGAGACCGCCCCAATTTCTGGGAAAGCTTTTCGATGACCGATGGAAGGCGGATCGTGAGTTCCTGGAGCGTTCGAGGGACCCGTACTGCCCACCCGTTGTCCCGGAAGTGGCGTTTCAACTCACCGACGATGGTCGGAGCCGCGAAGGTCGAGAACTCGACGTTGCGGTCGGGATCGTATCTGTCCACCGCCTTTACGAGCGCAACCGCGGCGACCTGGGTCAGGTCGTCGGCCGGCTCCCCTCGACCCGTGAACCGGCGGGCCAGATAATCGACCAGGCCAAGGTGCGACTCAATGAGAACATTCCGGATCTCCGGGTCATTCGTCTTTCTGAGCCGACGGAACAGCCGCTTGCTTTCAACGTTCGACAAGAGTGGCCGGCGCTGCCCCGACTTCGTGATCGCCATGAGGGGAGAATATATCGTGATGCGATAGAGTGCAAAACCTGCGGTCCAACGTCATGTGGAGGGAGCGGTGAAGAGAAACAGAACCGTCGTCATTACCGGAGCATCCGCAGGGGTAGGCAGGGCTACCGCGGTTGCCTTTGCGGCGAAGGGAGCCAAGGTCGCGCTGTTGGGCCGGGGACAAGACGGACTCGCGGCCGCAGCGAACGACGTAGAACGAGTCGGTGGAACGGCCCTGGTCGTTCCGGTTGACGTCGCCGATGCGGAAGCGATCGACGGAGCCGCCGCGGCCGCGGAGCAGGAATTCGGTTCCCTCGACGTGTGGGTGAACAACGCGATGACGTCCGTCTTCGCGCCGTTCACCGAGATCGCTCCGCATGAGTTCACGCGGGTGACCGAAGTGACGTACCTGGGGTTCGTCCACGGGACTCGGTCGGCACTGAAGCGAATGGTTCCCGCCGACCATGGGGTCATCGTTCAGGTCGGATCGGCCCTCGCGTACCGCGGCATTCCTCTCCAATCGGCGTACTGCGGCGCGAAGCATGCCGTCCAGGGATTCACGGAATCCGTCCGCTGCGAACTGCTGCACTCGCGGAGCAATGTACGAATCTGCATGGTTCAGCTGCCGGCGCTGAACACGCCTCAGTTCGACTGGGTCCTGTCCCGCTTGCCGAACCGTCCGCAGCCGGTCCCGCCGATCTACCAGCCGGAAGTCGCCGCGCGGGCCATCGTCCACGCCGCCGAACACCCGAGGCGAGAGATGTGGGTCGGCGCCACCACGGTCGCGACGCTCCTCGCCAACAAGATCGCCCCAGGGCTCCTGGATCGTTATCTCGGCCGGACCGGATTCTCCTCACAGCAAACCGACGAGCCCGACAGCCGCGACCGTGATTTCAACCTCTGGGATCCGGTGCCCGGAGACCACGGGGCGCATGGCCGGTTCGACGACCGTGCTCATTCGTGGAGCCCTCAGATGTGGGCAACGACTCACCGGCGATGGATCGGAGCGGCGGTCGCGCTGGCGGGCGCGGCCACGATCGGCATCGCCGCGCGGAAGTGAGCGCTACGCCGCGACGCGATAGCGCTCCGCGTCGGGGTGCTTCAGCTCGAGGTCGTCCGATGAGACAGGCTTGGATGCGCTGCTCGCGGTGGAGAGGCGCGGGGGAAGTAGCACCCGCGCCCTATCCACCGCCTAGCCTCCTCCCGGTCGCCAGCTAAGCGCCGCCCGCGTACGCATGACCGGGAGGAGAGCGTTCTCGGCCCGCGAGGGTCAACAGCACGCACTGCTTGTAATATCGTGTCACGATAGAAGCGCACACGTCAAGCGCACGGGGGAGCGGCACGAACAGTGGCTGATCTCCGACGTGGCCGTTCCAGGTCGGGTTTCGCGAAACCGTTACCGGACCGTCTTCAAAGCGAAACACGCCGGGCCGAGGCTGAAGCTGTGAGGCGTGTAGGTGGCCAACGACGCCTGAACCGGCACGTCGTTGCCACCTCGATGCTCGCGGCGGCGATCTGGATCGGGATTTCAACGCCACTCGCCGCCCAACCCAACGAGCATCGAGTCCTGGCGGCAACCGTACGAGGCCCGATAACACCTGTGGTCGCCGACTACATCACTGAGGGCGTCGACCGAGCCGCGAGAGAGGGCTACGCGGTCTACCTGGTCGAGCTGGACACCCCGGGCGGACTCGACGCCTCCATGCGAGACATCGTCCAGAGCTTCTTGTCATCCCCGGTCCCTGTGGTGGTGTACGTCGCCCCACAGGGAGCCCGGGCGGCGTCGGCCGGCGCCATCATCACGTCTGCCGCACACGTGGCGGCAATGGCGCCGGGAACCGCGATCGGAGCGGCCACCCCGGTTGACCTCCAGAGCGGCGAGAGCAACGAGAAGGCGATCAACGACGCCGCAGCCTACGCCGCATCCATTGCCAGGCTCCGCGGTCGCAACGTTGAGTTCGCCGTTGACACGGTCCGAGAGGCCCGTTCGGCGGCTGCCGACGAAGCCGTCGAGATCGGCGCGGTAGACGTCATCGCAAGGGACCGTAGGGCGCTGCTTACGGCGATCGACGGAATGACGGTCTCAGTCGCCTCGGGAAGGAAGGTCACCCTCAGAACGGAAGGCGCGGAGGTCGTCTCGCACGAGGTCGGGCGGTTCCGGCAGATCCTCCAATGGCTGGCCGATCCGAACCTCGCGTTTCTCTTCCTGTCGATCGGAACCCTCGCCATCATTTACGAGCTCGCAAACCCCGGCATCGGGGCCGGCGGGGTGGTTGGCGTGATCATGTTGGTTCTCGCACTGTTCGCGCTGTCGGTGCTGCCGGTCAACGCTCTCGGCGCGATCCTCCTAGTTCTGGCAGCAGTGCTCCTCGTGGCCGAGGTCTTCACGCCTGGGGTCGGAGCGTTCGCCGCAGGGGGATCGCTGTGTCTGGTTCTCGGCGGATTGTTCCTGTTCCGGGGACCAGTCGGCGTGAGCCCTGTCGTACTCGTACCGGTAGCCGTCGTTGTCGGTGGCGGGACGCTCGTGGCTGGGCGTATGGCGTGGCGCGCCCGTAAAGCACCATCGATCAGCGGAGCGGGCGCGCTGATCGGCCGGCATGGAGTGGTTCGCGCTGCTTCCGGCGCTTCCGGTCGTGTCGTCGTGGACGGTTCATGGTGGAACGCCCACACGAGGGACGGTTCCCTCGAGGTTGGTGAGGAGGTGCGGGTCGTGGACGTCGAGGACCTCGACCTCCTTGTTGAACACGAGCATCGCAAAGAGGAGGTGCAGAAGTGAACGAATCGCTCATGTGGGGCATCGGCGCCGCAGTGGCGCTCATTATCGCCATTCTGGTTGCCGCCGTTCGGATCGTGAAGGAGTACGAGCGCGGCGTGATCTTCAGGCTCGGCAGGGTCATCGGGGCCAAGGGACCCGGCCTGTTCTTCATCATCCCGATCATCGACCGGATGGTGAAGGTGACTCTCCAAACGGTCACCCTGGACATTAAGCCCCAGGACATCATCACGAAGGACAACGTCACGGTTCGCGTCAACGCCGTCACGTACTTCAACGTGGTGGACCCGATCAGGGCCGTCGTCGCCATTCAGGACTACCGGTTCGGGACGTCGCAGGTCGCCCAGACCACGCTCCGAAGCGTCATCGGGCAAGCCCAACTCGATGAGCTGCTCGTCAACCGCGACGAGATCAACCAGCGATTGCAGAAGATCATCGACGACCTGACCAACCCTTGGGGAGTAAAAGTGACCCTAGTCGAGGTGAAGGACGTCGAACTTCCCCAGGCCATGCGCCGAGCGATGGCCCGGCAGGCGGAGGCCGAACGGGAGCGTCGCGCGAAGGTCATTCACGCCCACGGAGAGCTCGAAGCAGCAGAAACGCTCGGCCGGGCCGCCGAAGTCCTGGAGGTCCATCCGGCCGCGATGCAGCTTCGGGTTCTCTCGACCATGTCGGAGATAGCGTCCGACCGCAATTCCACGCTGATCTTCCCGTTGCCCATGGAGCTGCTTCGGCTGATGGACAGTATGAGCAGCCGCGTTCAGGGAGACGGCCAAACGGAGGACCGCTCGGCGGCGTCACAGCGATGAACCCGCCGGTCTCCCCTCCCGTATCCTCGAACATCGGTGGGTTCTCGCATCTTGCTGGTCGAGGACGATCGGCGACTCCGTCGTGCCACAGCTCTCGCCTTGCAGCACGAGGGCTACGACGTCCTGGAGGCCGGAGACGGCTCGGCCGCGCTCCACCTGCTCGCCGACGACGAACCTGACCTGGTCGTTCTCGATGTGATGCTGCCAGGCGAGGACGGATTCGAAGTCTGCAGGCAGATCCGGAAGACCAGCGACATTCCCATCATCTTCCTCACGGCGAAGACGGACACGGTGGACGTCGTGGTCGGCCTGGAGTCGGGGGGCGACGACTACCTGACCAAGCCCTTCATCGTGAAGGAACTGGTCGCAAGGATCCGGGCGCTTCTTCGACGTATGAAGTCCGAGCCAAGCGAGCACAGGATCGTTGCGGGAGAACTCGAGATCGAACCGGAGAGCGGCGTGGTACGTGTGGCTCGCGAACGCGTCGACCTCACACGGACGGAGTTCGAACTCCTTCGGTGTCTGGCTTCGCGACCGAACCGGATCTTCAGCCGGGAACAACTTCTCGAGCAGGTATGGAACTACGACTACCTTGGTGATTCCCGGCTCGTAGACGTGCATATTCGCCGGCTGCGAGGCAAGGTCGAAGCGGATCCCTCGCGCCCGAAGTTCATCCAAACGGTGCGAGGATTTGGATACAAGCTCTCCACGGACGGATGAGGTTCCCGCGCGCGCTGTTCCGGCGGCAGAGCCTTCGGGTTCGACTGACCCTGTCATTCGTCTCGGCAGCCGTCGCTCTCACGCTGGCCCTTTCCTCGGCTACGTTCTTCACGGTTCGAACGGTCCTCGAACGAAACCGCCTCACGTCTGCCTCACGCCAGACCATGTTCGCCTTGCTTTTCGCCAGAGAGTTCCTCCGGGCGAATCCTGACCAGCCGGACGTCCTGGCGTCCTCGCTACGGACCCGAGAGAACTTCGAGGCCATGGTCGCATCCCGGGATGACTGGTTCTCCACCGCCCTGTCCCTTACCCCCTCCGCCATTCCGCAAGGTCTTCGGTCTTTGGTTCGGCAGGAGCGCCTCGGTTACGAGTACGCGGACATGCGGGACGTCCGGATGCTCGTGTTCGGGGCCCCGCTGCCACCTCCCGACACGAACCTTTACCTCTTCTACTCACTGGAGGACATAGACCAAACGATTGCGCTGGTGGCACGGGTCCTGGCAATCGCCGGCCTCGTGGTCATTGCGGTCGCCGTCGCTCTGGCGCAGCGCGTGAGCGGGCGAATCCTCCGTCCTCTCGCCGGCGTGAGCGCCGCAGCACAAAGTGTGGCTGAGGGGCTGCTCGAGACACGAGTCGAATCCTCGTCCCGTGACGAAGTCGGGACGCTCGCCGGATCGTTCAATCAGATGGCCGGAGCGCTTCAGGAGATGATCCAACGCGAGCGGCGGTTCGTTGCGGCGGTCTCACACGAGCTCCGGACTCCAGTCGCTGCGCTCCATGCGACGGCAGAGATCCTCACCGAGCGCCGTTCGGAACTCCCTCCGTCCGCACGGGAAGCCGCAGACCTGATCATGGAGGACGTCTCTTCTCTCCGGCGCCTCATAGACGAACTCATGGAGGTCTCCGAACTGGATTCCCGCCGGGCACCCGTTCGATGGGAAAGGGTGAACGTCTCGTCGGTCGCTCGGGCGGTGCTCAGGCGTCGGCGCCTCGACATACGGGCCGACGGACCTGAAGTCGTGACCTTCGCAGACAAGGCCCGTTTGGAGCGGATCCTCGGGAACCTGGTCGACAACGCCATCGAACACGGAGGTGGGATGGCCGGGGTTTCGATACGGCTCGACGACGGGCAGTGTGCGGTCGAGGTCAGCGACAACGGCCCCGGCATCGCGCCGGAGGACTTCCCGTACCTGTTCGAGCGCTTCTACAAGGCGGACCGAAGCCGCTCACGCGATCGAGGAGGGATCGGCCTGGGCCTCGTCATCGCCATGCAGAACGCCCATTTGCTGGGCGGGACCATTGACGCCTCCTCGGTCAGCGGAAAGGGATCGCGATTCACGCTTCGGTTACCACTCCGTGAAGCAGCCCCGGAGAGGGAAAACGAATGAGCCACTTCTGGTTGAGAACCGGACTCGCGTTCATCATCATCATCGCATCGGCCTGCGGGCCACCATCCGGACCCGTCGAGATCCCTGCGGAAGATGTTCCGTTCTCGCTCCGGCGTCCGCGCGGCGCCGCTCGAGCAGCTTCCGAGAAGGAGAAGTTCCACGTCTTCTTTGTCCGCGAAAGAAGACTCGCCGCTGTGCGGAGGATGTCTTCGAGTGACGGGTCTGGTGTCCGGGCGACGATGCGGGCGCTCCTGGAGGGACCGACCCTGAATGAACGAGAGGAACGAATGAGGTCTGAGATCCCATCGAGGACCAGCCTCTTGGGCGTTCGCGTCGTGAACTTCGTCGCTGAAGTCGATCTATCGGCCGAGTTTCAGACCCCGGCACCACCCGATGCCGTACTCCTACGAGTCGCCCAAGTGGTATGGACACTCGTGCGCCTCCCGAACGTCACGGCCGTCCGCTTCCTCATTGATGGGGAGCCGATCAGCGTGGTCACGGATGACCGAACCGTAGTGGATCGTCCCGTGACGGCTCCGGATTATTCGACGGTCGCACCACGAGAAGCGGAGTAGGTCGGAGCGGCGCTGGTCTAGCTGTGGCGGGCGACCGCGCGCTTCTTCACCAATCCGTAACCACGCCGTCTCGCCATCGAAACACTGCGGGGCAACACTGGTCTGCATGCGAAAAGACCACGGCGACGACCCGTTCGCCGGCGTAGTCGGGTCCACGTCGATCGGGGAACGACCGCAGCCGTGTCAGAAGTGCGGAGAGTCATTCGACCGGCTGCTCGACCCTCGTGGTCGATGGTTCGTATGCGCCAGGTGCGGATCCCAAACAACGGTCATCGCCGAGCCGACCGGCGCGACGGAGGAATCGGGGAGTACCGACCACTAGCAAGGGAGAACAGATCATGCCGAGGTGTCCTGTCTGTGAATCGCGACGAATCGTCATCGTGGTCAGTCCCAAGCGGCGCGGCTTCTGCGTGGAATGCGGTTCCAGATGGAAGCAGCAGGGGGCCTCGCAAAAGCGCATTCAAGGCGACCGGCGGGGTGAAGACCGCGTCGTCTCGAATGCCGCTCGGTCAAAGACGTGACCCAGTCCGTAAACCGAGCTCGCGCCCCGTGGGGCTCT
This sequence comes from Actinomycetota bacterium, assembly GCA_030777105.1. Taxonomy (GTDB): domain Bacteria; phylum Actinomycetota; class UBA4738; order UBA4738; family UBA4738; genus JALYGK01. Next base: position 11,201 of record JALYGK010000172.1, read on the forward strand.
GAGCACGCGACTGACCGAGCGGCGTGTCCGAATTGCGACTGCGCTTTCGACTATGCCGCCGACGACCCGGCGGTCGTGTGGCAATCTGAAGAACGAGACGACCGCTGTCTCTACTACGAATGCTCATGCCATCTCTGGCCAATCCTTGGAGAGCGAGTGACGTAAGAACGGTCGTGGTCACTCGATTCGGCGGTAGCGCTTCCTGAACCAACCGTATGACGCCAGGATCGCCACCGCCAGGGCGATCGCGACGAGCAGGACGAGCCACAGCGCCACTTCCAAAACCTGCCACAGGATCCCTGCGGCGGCGGCGAGTATGAGCAAGAGCACTACGATGACCATCTGACGTCACGCCCCTTTCGCGCCTCGGCGTCATCACCACGCTGTTCCAGGAAATACGCGCCGATCGTTCCCGCGAGCGACGCGAAGAAAACGACCGAATAGACCGCGAGAACGACATCGAGGAGGGCAGCGATACCGCCCTCCCGGCCGATGGTCTCTCCGCTGATCGCCGCCATCGCGGCAGCATGAAGGGCGGAGGTGTACGGCCGGACGCGCGCGTACTCGTAGAGCAGATCCGTCGCGGCGAGGATCACCACAGCCGTGATCGCGGCCAGCCAGAGCGTCCGGCTACGGAGCTTGTTGTTCGCGCTACGGGAGCTCCGGACCGCAGCAGAGACAATTCGGAGTGACCTCGCCGCTCGGAGAATGACCACGACGCGAATGAAGCTCAGGAACGGCAGCAGCAGAAGGAAGACTTGCCACCAGTGCCTGCGCAGGAACCGTGCGGTGGACGGGGCGATGACCATTCGAAGGACGAACTCGAGTACGAAAATTGCCCACATTCCCCATATGGCCGCCAGGAGAACGCTCGCGGTCGTGGTGCGGGGGGGCACCGCACGTTGTCCCAGGACGACCAGGAAGAACGCAACTCCCAACACGGCCATGGCGGGGGAAAGCCTGGCGTAGAGGTGCTCTGCGATGGTCTCGCGCTCCGCCGCCGTATCGCGGACGACGGGCGGATTTTCGGAGGGAAGACGGCGGCCTTCCGTGCTCTTGACGGTCATCAGCGCGTTCCGTCACGTTGCTGGTCGTCCAAGCCCGGGGCGCTCCCACCCTCAGCTCCTCGCCTCTGCGCGGGGCCGCGTCCACGATCGGCGAGGTTCCGAGCGGTATTGATCAACGACACGTGGGAAAACGCTTGTGGGAAATTGCCGACGAGCCGCTTCGCGTTCGTGTCGTACTCCTCAGAGAGAAGGCCGACGTCGTTCCGCAGCGCCAGCAGCCGCTCGAGCACGGCCGTGGCGTCATCCACCCTTCCCATCAGCGTCAAGTTGTCGGCATACCAAAACGTACATGGGATGAACGTGCCCTCATCCCCGGGGAGACCGTCGATGCCCGTCTTCGTTCGATACCGGTGGACGAACCCTGCATCGAGGAGGTCTCGTTCCACGGCTGCAACGGTGCCGCTAACACGGTCATCGTGAGCCGGTAGGAATCCGACGAGCGGGATCATCAGGAGGCTCGCGTCTACCTCGTGAGAGCCGTAGACCTGCGTGAAGGTTTGGCGCTCCGCGTCGAACCCTTCCCGGCAAACCTCGTCTCGAATGTCGCGTGCGATGGCACGCCATTTGTCGGCCGGCCCTTCTCGATGAAATCGCTCTACCGCTCGCGCGGCGCGGTCGAACGCAACCCACGCCATGATCTTCGAGTGAGTGAAGTGTCGCCGCGGGCCCCGAACTTCCCAGATTCCCTCGTCCGGCTGACGCCACGTGCCTTCCAGGAAGTCCATCACGACTTTCTGTAGGTCCCACACGTGCTCGTTGGGCGGGATCCCTGCCTCACGAGCCTGGTGCAACAGGTCCGTCAGCTCGCCGTAGACGTCGAGCTGCAACTGGTTGACTGCGGCGTTCCCAACCCGAACCGGCTTCGACCCTTCGTATCCCTCCAGCCAGTCGAGCTCGTGTTCGAGGAGCCTCCGCTCACCCGCGGCGCCGTACATGATCTGCATCTTCGAGGGCTGTCCCGCTACCGCGCGAAGGAGCCACTCTCGCCATTCCTCGGCCTCATCGATGTACCCGCTCGATACGAGCGAGTAGAGCGTGAACGTCGCGTCGCGCAGCCAGCAATACCGGTAGTCCCAGTTTCGGACGCCGCCGATGTCCTCGGGAAGCGACGTCGTGGCCGCGGCCACTATGCCCCCGGTCGGCGCGTACGTGAGGCCCTTCAGGGTGATGAGCGAGCGATGGACCTCGTCTTCGTACCCGCGAACCGGCTCGCAGCGCCGGATCCACTGCTCCCAAAACTCCCGAGTCGCCTCGACGGTCGCTTCGGCATCGATCCGCTCCGGTGGTCCCTCGGACGACCCGGTGTACGCGAGCACGAAGGGGATCCGGTCGCCCTCGGCGACGGCAAACTCCGACACGGTGGTCAGGTCATCGCCATGCGTCTCGACGGGAGCCGAGAGCCAGAGCGCATCCGGGCCGGCCACGGCCAACAGGTATCCACTTTCTCTGCGGACCCACGGGACGATGGAACCGTAGTCGAACCGGATGATGAGCTCCGACCGCATGGGCACGCGGCCCCGCCGCCCCTCGACGATCCGAACGATGTCGGCAGCTTCCCCTCGGACCGGCATGAGGTCGACGACGGCCACCTCGCCGTCATCGGTGGTGTGGACGGTCTCCAGAATCAACGTGTCGCCGACATATCGGCGCCGCGTCTTCTTCGGACCGCCCTTCGGGGCGATGATCCAGCGACCGTTCTGTTCGGTCCCGAGCAGGGCCGCGAAGCATGCTCCGGAGTCGAACCGGGGAAGGCACAGCCAATCGATCGACCCGTTGCGGCCGACGAGCGCCGCCGTCTGTGTGTCGCCGATCATCGCGTAGTCCTCGATGCGAAGCGCCATCCGGCTCGCCTATCGCTTCGAACGACGGGCCGCAGCCAAAAGCATGGTCACGCCTGCTCCGGCAGCGACGACTGCGGCGGCGAAAATGCCCAGCTTCGCTTGTTCGAACTCGGGCGCTCCGCCGGTGAACGCGAGGCCGGCGATGAACAGCGACATGGTGAACCCGATCCCGGCCACAGCACCGATGCCGGCAATGTGCAGCCACGACACTCCGGAGGGGATGGAGCCCGGCTTGAACCGGTTGAGAATCCACGAGGACGCGACGATCCCGAGCGGCTTGCCAACCACCAGACCGACGGCGGTCCCGAGCGCGACTGGAGAAGCGGCTGCCTCCCCGATCGTGCCGAGATCGAAACGGACTCCGGCGTTGGCCAGCGCGAAAAGCGGGATCACCACATAGCTCGTCCAGGGGTGCAGGATGTCCTCGAGGCGTTCGGAGACCGAGACCGATTCCCGAATCAAAAACGTCGTCTCGCGGACATCGCCGGCGGATCCCTTGTCGCTGCTCCGCTCGCCGACCAGCCGTTCGGCCTCATTGCGGCTCAGGAGCGGCCGAGCCGGAGTCAAGAGTCCCAGCGCGACGCCGGCGATCGTGGCGTGGACGCCCGACTCCAAGGTGGCGAGCCAGACGCCGACCCCCACAAGGACATAGGCGGGGACGTACCAGACCCTGAGCCATCTCAGAAACACAACAACGCCGAGGAGACCGATCGCCAGGCCGAGCCACGGCAAAGAAAGGTCATCGGTGTAGAACAGCGCGATGACCCCGATCGCGCCCACATCGTCCGCGATTGCGAGCGTGAGGAGGAACACCTTCATCGAATGGGGAACCCGATGACCGAGCAGGGCGACAACGCCGAGGGCGAAGGCGATATCCGTGGCCACGGCGATTCCCCACCCCTCTGGCGCACCGCCCCCCACATTGAGCGCCAGGTAGAGAAGTCCAGGGACGACCATTCCGCCCACTGCCGCGGCGATCGGGAGTGCGGCTCGACGAGCGTGTCGCAGCTCGCCTTCAGCGAACTCTCCCTTGATCTCGAGCGCGACGACGAAGAAGAACAGAACCATGAGGCCGTCGTTGATCCAATGCCGCAGATCCTCCGCGAGCACCAGCGGACCGAGGTCAACCGAGATTCGAGTGGTCCAGAGCCGCTCGTACGCCTCTCCCCACGGGGAGTTCGCCCAGATGAGCGCGAGCGCCGCCGCCCCGACCAGCACGATGCCGCCCGCAGCCTCGATCTGGAAGAACTCCAGAATGGGAGCAGCAACACGTTGCAGGAGACGACGGTGCGGCCCCAGCCATGGGCGCATGGGTCGGCTGAGAAGACCATCACTAACGCCACGGCCCTGAGGCTCCTCGTCGGAAGTCAGGACGCGACGAGACCGATCCTGGTTCGAATCCGTCACTGGGGTTTCCTTATCTGTCGTCCGTCGGCGCTGGGTGTGACGAAACGA
>JALYGK010000173.1 GCA_030777105.1 Actinomycetota bacterium
GCTCCAGGTCCTCCGATGCCGGCGCCGTGAACGGATGGTGAGCGGACACCCACTTCCGCTCTTCTTCGCCCCATTCGAACAGCGGGGGGTCCGTGATCCATAGAAAGTCCCACTGTCCCTCCGGGACCAGGCCGAGGCGAGCCGCCATGAGCCGCCGAAGGCCATCCAGCGCGACCGCAGCTCGCGCCGGTTGGTCCGCAATCAAAAGAGCAAGGTCTCCATCGCCGGCTGAGGTGGCTTTCCGGATGGCCTCGATCTCGTCCGTCGACAAGTGGCGTTCAACCGGCGATCGGGCCTCGGAATCCGTGAAGGCGACCCACACCAGCCCCGCCGCGCCGCGCGACTTCGCTTCGTCGACCAGGCCGTCGAGGTCCCGGCGCCCCCACGCGGCAGCGCCCGGCGCGGCGAATCCTTTGACCACTCCCCCGTTCGCCACCACGGAGGCGAAGGCCCGGAACCCGCTCTCGGCGAAGGCGTCGGTGAGGTCGCCGAGCTCCATGCCGTAGCGGGTGTCGGGCTTGTCCGATCCGTACCGCGCCATGGCCTCGTCGTATCCGAGGCGAGCAAACGGAGTGGGGACCTGCACGCCGACGTTCTCCTCCAGGACCTGAACGACCATCGCCTCGACCATCGAGAACACGTCCTCCTCCGTCGCAAACGACATCTCGACATCGAGCTGCGTGAACTCGTATTGCCGGTCGGCGCGAGGATCTTCGTCCCGGAAACACCGAACGATCTGGTAATAGCGATCGAAGCCCGACACCATCAGCAGCTGTTTGAACTGCTGCGGGGACTGCGGAAGCGCGTACATCTTCCCGCGGTGAAGCCGCGACGGAACCAGGAAGTCCCTGGCGCCCTCGGGCGTGCTCCTGGTGAGGTCGGGTGTTTCGATCTCGACGAACCCGCGCCCGTCGAAGAATCGCCGGATGGAACGGGTCACGCCATGGCGCAGGATCAGAGCCCTGGTCATCTCGGGACGGCGAAGGTCCAGGTACCGATATGTCAGGCGGAGTGACTCGTCGGTCTCGATGCCGTCTTCGATCGGAAAGGGCGGGGTCAGCGACTCCGACAGCACGTCGATGCTTCGAGCCGCTACCTCGACATCCCCTGTTGGAAGGTTGGGGTTCGCCGTTCCCTCCGGACGAAGCCGGACTTCGCCTTCGACCCGAACCACAGACTCGAGCTTCACCTCAGCGGCGACGCGCGTGGCGTCTGGCGCATCGGGGTGCGCCACCACCTGCACGACGCCGTCCCGGTCGCGCAGGTCCATGAAGATCACGCCGCCGTGATCGCGCTTCCGGGCGACCCATCCGGCGAGGACCGCTTCGTCACCCGCGTCGTCCTTCCGCAGCGCCCCGCACATGTGCGTCCGCCCGCCGGCCAGCGACGTCACGCCTCCGCCGCTCCCTCCGTCCTGATCCACACGATGGCCTCGTCCAGGCCGAACTCCTCTTCGTGGCCGTCCGCCAGCCGCCGAATCTTGACCGTTTCGGCGGCGGCCTCTTTGTCTCCGATGATGACGGCGAACGTCGCGCCGGCGCGATCGGCCATTCGGAGCTGGGCTTTCAGCGGTCGTGAACCGAACGCCGCGCCGGTCGTGATTCGCTCCGCTCGCAGGCGCCGCGACAGGTCGTTGGCGTACGGTCTCGCCGCGTCGCCGATCGCGACCACGAAACAGCGCAGGCCCGCGCCCCCGATGTCCTTCCCTTCGGTCTGAAGCGCGAGAAGGATTCGTTCCAGCCCGAGCGCAAAACCGATACCCGGCGTGGCCGGCCCGCCCAACACTTCGGCGAGGCCGTCGTAGCGGCCGCCGCCTCCAACCGTCGCCTGTCCTTCGGACAGAACGTGGCTGACCCACTCGAACGTCGTCCTGGTGTAGTAGTCGAGGCCGCGGACGAGCGTGGGGACGTGGACGAATGTGACGCCCTCCTGCGCCAGGCCGTCTCGAACGCCCTCGAAGTGCTCCTTGCAGGCCTGGCACAACCGATCCGAGATCTTCGGGGCGCCGGCGGCCACCTCGCGGCACGCTGCGTCCTTGCAGTCCAGGACGCGCATCGGGTTCGCCCGGAAGTGGGCGCGATGTTCGTCGACCAGACGCTCACGGTTCCTCTCGAGGTATTCGAGCAGCTCCTCCCGATAGGCCGGCCGGCAGGCCGCGTCACCGATCGAGTTCAGTTGGAGCTCGAGCCGGTCGAGGCCGGTCTCGCGAAGGTACTCGTCGCCGACCAGGATCACCTCGATGTCGGCCTCGGGTTCGGGCGCGCCGATACATTCGATCCCGAACTGCCGAAATTCTCGTAGTCGGCCGGCCTGTGGACGCCCGTACCGCCACATCGCCTCCAAGTAATAGGTCTTGAACGGAAGGGAAACGTCATTGCGGCGGTCCAAGAAGGCCCGCACGACGGGCGCAGTTCCCTCCGGCCGAAGCGTCAGCGAACGGCCACCCTTGTCCTCGAACGTGTACATCTCCTTCCGGACCAGGTCGCTCGACTCGCCCGACGTCCGCGCGAAGAGCTCCGTCTGTTCGAACGCCGGCGTCTCGATGGAGCGGTAGCCGTAGAGCTCCGCGCGGCGGGCACCCATGTCGGCCAACGCCCGCAGCTGTTCAGAGGCAGGCGGAAGAAGGTCGGAGGTTCCCCTCGGCGGCGAGAACTCCATGGGCGGTTCAGGCCAGTTGTCGAAGGAAGGGGTTCGTGGCCCGCTCCAACTCAACGGTGGTCGAATCCCCGTGCCCGGGATGCACCGGCAGCGGGTCGGGGAGCGAAAGAAACCGGCGGAGGCTGGCGAACATGTCGGACGCCGACGAATTGGGAAAGTCGTACCGCCCGATGGCGCCGCGAAAGACGAGGTCGCCACTGAACAGGAGGTCCGGGCTGCGCAGGCACGTGCTTCCGGGTGTGTGGCCGGGCGTATGCATCACTTCGAGGGCGATCCCCGCAAACTCGACCGTCTCACCGTCGGAGAACGTCCGGAGGTCCTTCGGTGTGGCGATGGGAACCGGCATACCGGCTCCCCATGCGGCCGGGTCACTCATTGCCAGAGCGTCTTCCTCGTGGATGAAGAACGGGATGTCGTCCCCGCAGACTTCGGCCGCGGCTCCGACGTGGTCGTAATGGCCGTGGGTTGCGAGAACGGCGACCGGTCGTTTCCCTGCCTCCCGAAGCAGGCTGTGCACGCGAGCGGCCTCGAACCCCGGGTCGATGACCACCGCATCGTCGTTGCCTTCGGCCGAAAGCAGCCAACAATTCGTTCCGAACGGATTGTCGGAAAACGCCTCCAGAAACATCCGGGGCATCGTATCAGCGGCATAAGTCCGCTCCGGGAGCGTACGATGCCTGAAGCACTCGCCCGCGGAGGTCCAATTGCAGGAAGGAACCGTCACCGTCCTGTTCACGGACGTCGAGCGCTCGTCTGAACTCGGGCGGGAAGGCGGAGATCGCTCGGCACATAAGCTGCTGCGGGGGCATGGCGAACTCGTCCGATCCCGCGTCGAGGAGCACGGGGGGCGGGAGATCAAGGCGCTCGGTGACGGGTTCATGGTTGCGTTTTCTTCGGCCCGCCGAGCGGTCTCATGCGCGGTTGCCATCCAGCGGGCGCTCGAGGTGCTGCGCCGCTCCGAGCCAGAACGTTTCGTTCCTGTTCGGATGGGCCTCAACGCCGGGGAGGCCATCCACGAGGACGACGATCTTTTCGGAGCCGCGGTGACCGCGGCGGCGCGCATTTCCACGCAGGCGAAGGGACAGCAGATCATCACATCGGAGATCGTCAAGTCACTCGTGGGGAACGTGCCGGACGCGCGCTTCAAGGAACTGGGCGAGTTCGACCTGCGCGGCTTCGACGAGAAGTGGCGGTTGTTCGAGGTCGTGTGGCGCCGCGAGATCCCTGCTGCGACCGGCCGGCGAACGCCACTCGTCGGCCGGGAGAAAGAGCGCACGGAGCTTCGGGGACGACTAGACGACCTCGCGCAGGGCGTGGGAAGCCTGGTGCTGATCGGCGGAGAGCCGGGGGTCGGCAAGACCAGGCTCGCGGAAGAAACCGCTCTCGATGCCCGGAGGCGCGACTTCCGGACGCTGGTCGGGCGGTGTTACGACATGGAGTCTCCCACTCCGTACCTTCCGTTCCTCGAGGTCCTCGAAGCCGCGTTGAAGGAAGTGGATCGTGACACCTTCCGTCTGGCTTTGGGAGATGCCGGCGGAGAGATTGCCAAGGTCATGCCGCAACTCCGCAACCTTTACGATGATTTGCCTCCAGCC
>JALYGK010000174.1 GCA_030777105.1 Actinomycetota bacterium
TCGAGCGACCGCCCGACCTCGGCGATTTGATCGGGGTGCGTCGTGTCGAGAACGATGAGATCGAGCATTCCCGGCGCAACGCCGAACGTGGTTCTGAGCACCTCTGGAGCGAGGCTCGAACCTCCCATCCCGGCCAGCACGGCGGTGGTCAGTCCGTCGGACGCGCATTCGCGGGCGAAACCTTTCAATTCCGGGACCCGGCCCAGCATCGCTTCGGGGACCGTCAGCCACCCGAGACGGTCGGCGATCTCGGTCGGATCGTCACGCCAGACGGTGTGATCCTTCTCCCAGATTCGGCGGATGAGGTCCTCATCGCCCAATGACTTCAAGCGTCGAGCGACCATTCGGCTCAGCGACGGAGGGAGGACCATGGGCTACTCCTCCATGGAGGTCAACTCGGTCAGCGCACCCTTCAGGCCCTCGTATCGCCGGCCGCCCAGCCGCCGCTTCGCTCGCGCCTCGACGCTCTGTAGCGCCCGCCGGGCCTCGGCGCGATGGCGCAATCCTTTCGCCGTCAGCTTGACGATCTTCGCCCGGCCGTCGCCGGGGTCGGGCGTTCGGCGAACGAAGCCGTCCTCCGCAAGCTCGTCGATCAGCTGCATCATCCGCTGCTTCGTGGTCTGGGCGCGTCCCGCCAGCTCGCTCAGGCGGGTCCCCGTTCGATCGATGAGGAGCATCGTCCGGACCTGGCTCGGCCTGACCTCATCGATCCCTCGATCGCGAAGTGCCGCCTCGATCTCCTCGTCCAGGGCGCGGAAGGCGTCGAGCAGCATGCGGTGGAGCGTGGCTTCTTGCACGGGGCCATCATCGCGGCGCCTCCAGGGATCCGACAAGGCCCTTGACGAATTGGTGGATAGGCTGGCGATGTGGAAATCAGGCCGGTCGAGCCAGCCGAGTACCAAGAGGCAGGGCGCATCACCGCCCTCGCTTACCAGGAGTTCGTTCCCCCGGATCCGAGCCCTGGATGGGAGGAGTACCTGGGCTCGATCGCCGACATCGCGGGGCGAGTCGATCGAACGACGGTCCTTGTTGCCGTGCAGGATGGACGAATCGTCGGATCGGCGACCATAGAGATCCACCGGACGATTGGCGACGACGACGACGAACTCCCTCCTGACGTGGCGGCCTTGCGCATGCTCGGGGTTGACCCCACGGTACGGAGAGCCGGAATTGGACGGGCGCTGGTCGAGGCCAGCATGGACGCCGCCCGGGCTCGCGGGAAGCGGCGGTTCATCCTGAGGACCACGTCCCGGATGAAGAGCGCGCAGCGGCTCTACGAGTCGATGGGGTTCAGCCGAGACCGGAGCCTGGACATGTCGTTCCCCGAAGTCGAGCTCCTCGGCTACCGAATCGACCTCGGCCGGTGAGCCGGAGAGGACCGCTAACCCTGCGGAGTAGGAACCACCCGGCCGCTTGCTAGCAGCAGCCCGTCCTCCAACTCCGCTTCGACGGCGCCGCTCTGGAACTGCTGCTCGTAGAGGCGCGCGTAGAGGCCGCCATATCGGAGGAGCTCGTCGTGCGTGCCGCGTTCCGCCACGCGGCCTCTGTCGAGGACGAAGATCACGTCGGCGGCCAGGATCGTGGAAAGACGATGGGCGATGGCGAGCGTGGTCCTCCCCTCCATGAGCGGCCGAAGCGCTTCCTGCACCAACCGCTCGCTCGTGGTGTCGAGCGAGGACGTCGCCTCATCGAGAATCAGAATGCGCGGGTCCTTCAGGATCACCCTGGCGATCGCCAATCGCTGCTTCTCGCCTCCAGACATCCGGTACCCGCGTTCGCCGACCAGAGTGTCGTAACCCTCGGGCAGCTCCACGATTCTGTCGTGGATGAACGCGGCCCGAGCTGCTGCTTCCAACTCCTCCTGCGTGGCGTCGGGCTTTCCGTACAGCAGGTTCTGGCGGACGGTGGTGTGGAAGAGGTATGTCTCCTGGGTCACCATTCCGATGGCATCCGACAGCGACTCGAGCTTCACGTCGCGGACGTCGAACCCGTCGACTTCCACGGCGCCGCGGTCGACGTCGTAGAACCGCGGAACCAGGTAGGTCACCGTGGTCTTGCCGGCGCCGCTCGGACCGACCAGAGCGGCGAGCTGCCCCGGCTGGATCTCCAGGTCGACATCCTCGAGCGTCCACGGCCGCGGGCTCTGTCCGTCCGCATCGACTGCCGAACCGTCGGCCGGTGTGTCGTAGCGGAAGTACACATGTCGAAGCCTGACGTGGCCCTTCATCTTGTCCTTGGTGAGCGTTTGGGCGTTCGGCGAGTCTTTGATGTCCAGCGGAAGGTCGAGGTAGTCGAAGATCCGCTGGAACAGCGCCAGCGAGGACTGAACCTCCACCGACGTCCGCAGCATCTCGCCAAGGGGGAAGAACAGCCTGCTCTGAAGCGTGGTGAACGCGACGATCGTCCCGAAGGTGATGGCCGGCGGCCCCACCCGTCCGGCGTTCACCCACCCGGCGACCAAATAGACGAAGGCGGGTGTGATCGAAAAGAAGGCGTGGATGACGCCGCCGAACGCCCTGCCGATCATTTGCTGGCGAATCTGGAGGTCTGCCAGGCGCTTGTTCTCCCGCCCGAACCGGTCAACCTCGTACCGCTGTCGTCCGAACGCCTTGGACAGAAGGATGCCGGAGACCGAGAGCGTTTCCTGGGTGATGGCGCTGATCTCAGCCATCGACGCCTGCGTCGAAGCAGCGGCCTGCTGTCGTGCCTTTCCCACTCGGTACGTCAGCCAGAGGAACAGCGGCATCAGAAACAGCGACAGCACGGTCAACTGCCACGAGAGAACGAGCATGGCGATCACTGAGCTCGCGATGACGGTGACGTTCTGGAGGATGCTCGCCGCCGTGTCGGTCACAACCGATTGGACACCCGCCACGTCGTTCGAAAGCCGCGACTGAATCTCGCCGGTTCGCGTCCTGGTGAAGAACCGAAGCGACATCGCCTGGAGGTGGGAGTACAGCGAGTGGCGGAAGTCCTGCATCACCCGCTGCCCGACCACGTTCGCCAGGTAGTTCTGCCCGATGCCGATCAACGCGGTGATGATCGGAATGACCACCATCAGGCCCACCAGCCGGTAGAGGCGGCTGAGGTCGGGGCAGTCGCGACAGAACAGCGCCGTGTCGAAGATGACCTTGATCAGGATCGGATTGACAACGCCCAACGCCGAGGCGGCGACAATGGCCAGGGCCACCAGCGAGATCTGCCTCCGGTACGGCTTGAAGACGCGGGCGACCCTCCCGACGGTTCGAGCGGATACCGGGTCGGAATTCCCGACGTGGTCGTCCCAGTGGCTCCATCGACGCATGGACCCAGAATACTTCGGGCCGTGCCCGGCCCAGCGGCTCATCGCGCGCGGTCGATCGCTCGCTTCAGCACCGAGTCCAGCATGTCCGGCGTGAGCTTCCGCGTGAAGGTGTTCTGTTGGCTGGGATGGAACGAACCGACCAGCGTGAATTGTCCGATCGTCGTTTCGGCTCCGTGCGCGAACTTCGGACGAGGACGGATCCGGGGATGGCCGAGGCGCTCGAGTGCCAGGAGCGCGCCTTCCCAGGCGAATGCTCCGAGCGACACCAGAACGCGAAGTCGCGTCAGGAGCTCGATTTCGCCGGCCAGGTACGGCAGGCAGTTGTCCCGCTCCTCGGAGGTTGGTCGATTGCCGGGCGGACAGCACCTGTTCACGGCGGCGATGTAGAGATTCCTGAGTTCAAGCCCGTCGTCCGAAGCGACGGACGTCGGCTGGTTCGAGAGGCCGCATCGATACACCGCTTCGAACAAGAAGTCCCCCGAACGGTCTCCGGTGAAGATCCGCCCGGTCCGGTTTCCTCCGTGCGCCGCCGGTGCCAGTCCGACGATGAGGATTTGCGCTTGCGGGTCACCGAAGCCCGGAAGCGGCCGGGCCCAGTAATCCTGCTCGGCGAACGCCGCTCGCTTCTCGACCGCAACGCGCTCGCGCCATTCGACCAGACGAGGACACTTGCGGCACACGACGATCTCGGCGCTGAGGCGTTCCAGGGTTCGCGTGTTGGTCACGGCGGGCGATTTTAGGAACGGACCATCCCCCATTTAGGCAGATCGGCCCACGCGCCGACCATAAGGGTGACTGCAATGAATGATCGGGTGAGGGTCATGGTCGTCGACGACTCCCCCAGCACACGGACGATGCTGCGGGAGGCCCTTGCGCTGGGTGGCGGCATCGAGGTTGTCGGCGAGGCCGGTTCTGGGAAGGAAGCAGTCTCCCGGGCCGACGAGCTCGACCCCGACGTCATCCTCATGGACGTCAGGATGCCGGAGGGTGACGGCGTGGAGGCGGCCCGAACGATCAGCTCGCAGCATCCCGCCACTCGGATCGTGGCGCTGACATGGTCGGACGAGCCGAGCACAGTTCGGGAGATGCTTACCGCCGGCGCCATTGGCTACGTCGTGAAGGGCGGCAGCATCGACGAACTGTGCGGCGCCATCCGCCGAGCCGCGACCGGTGAGCCAGATCTCGACCAAAAGGTCTTGCCGCACGCGGTGGAGGACCTTCGGCGTCTGCTCGAAGAGGAGCGCGAGCGCCGCGAACAGGTCGAGAGGCTCGCCAAAGCGCGGGGCGAGTTCGTGCAGATCCTTTCGCATGAGCTGCGGACGCCTCTCACCGTCATCTCCGGCGCGCTCCACATGCTTCAACAGCAGGGACTGGACCCGGATGTGGAGGCGATCGTCGAAAGCGCCATCCGTCGGACTGGGACGCTGGAGTCGCTCGTGGAGGGACTGGAGCTGGTCGCTGACGGTCCCACCGGAGAAGGTCTCGCCGATCCGAATCAGGCGGTGAAGACCGCGATCAAGCGCCTCCCGATCCCCCCGGATGTCGTGGATGTCGAAGAGGGGATGTGGCCGGGCGTGCCGCAGCCGTATGTCGAACGGGTTGGCTACGAACTGCTGTCGAACGCGGTTCGGTACGGACGGCGGCCAATCGAGGTGTCCGCCAACCAGCGCGACGGGGTGTGTTCCCTCGTCGTCAAGGACGCCGGCGGATGGTCACCTCCAGATGACGACTTCGCCGCGTTCTTTCAAGAGGACATGTCGGCGACGCGAACCCGCGGCGGCTTCGGACTGGGACTGTTCCTCGCTGCGCGGTTGTGCGAGGCCTGCGACGGAGGTCTTCGCATCGAAGTTGTTGAGGGGATTACCGTGGCCGAAGCAACCTTCCGCGCCCGGTAGGAGGTCTTCGCTCAGCCGTCGGTCTTCGGTTCGGGACGGCCGGGCTGCTCCGGAACTGTCCCTCGCTTCGGGACGAGAACCTTGCGGCGGAAGTAGAGAACCTCGACGCCGTCCTGGTTGTATCCGCGCGTCTCGACAGTCACCACACCGCGGTCCGGTTTCGAACCCGACTCCTTCTTGTCGAGCACCGTTGTCTCGGCATAGAGGGTGTCGCCGTGAAACATCGGCGCGGCGTGGCGAAGGGTCTCGACCTCGAGATTCGCGATGGCCTTGCCGGAGACATCCGGGACGCTCATCCCCAATGCGAGTGAGTAGACCAGGTTTCCCACCACCACGTTCCGTTTGAACTGGGTTTCCTCCTCGGCGTAGTGCGCGTTCGTGTGAAGCGGATGATGGTTCATGGTGATCATGCAGAACAGGTGGTCGTCGTACTCGGTGATGGTCTTGCCGGGCCAGTGCTTGTAGACGTCGCCAACCTCGAAGTCCTCGAAACATCGCCCGAACGCCCGCGCCTCTCCCATCAGCCGACCTCCATCAAGCGAGGAGCGGAAAGCGGTCAGCCAAGTCGCCCAGCGCCTTCCGATCGTCCTCGCTGAGCGGGCGCCTGCCGGTCCCCTTTTCGATGAACTCAACCCCTTCCCAGTCCGGGACCGCGGTGAGGTCTGCTTCGAGCAACCCCAGGAGAATCTCCTGTGTGACGTCCAGCCCGCCCTCCGAAGGGTCGGGCGGCAGGCCGAGCGCGTCCATGAGGTCAGCGCGGTGGACGGTCATCTCGAGGACTCGCGTTCGGAGGAAGTCCTCGAGGGTCAGAACCGGCTCCCACGTCTTCATCGGCCTGTCGGGGTCAGTACTCGCGGCGCGGCCGAGAGCCCGGCGCCATAGTTCGTCCCACGCGGCGGCGAGTTCTTGACCTGAACCGAAACGGTCGGCGATCTCCTTGGCACGGTCAGCTATGTGCGTGGAGTCGTAGCTCGGATCAATACGCCGCCAGTACGACACCGAGTCCGCGTCCGGCACCACTGGTTCGTCGTCATCGAGTGCCCAGTTCGTGCGGTCGATCCCCCGATAGAGATGTCCAAGCAACTCCTTCACGTTCCAAGCGGGCAATCTCGTCGCCCGACCAAAGTCCTCTTCCGAGAGTCCGAGCACGAGTTGCGACGTAAGCTCGCACTCCTCGCGAAGCGCCGCCAAGGTGCCTTCAACCCCTGCATCGGCACCTTGCCGTGGCGCTACACCGGGGTGTTCCATGCGGTCCGCCGCCGTCACCCCTCCAACTTGTGTCGCTCCAGCAGCTGACGAGCGATCACGATCTTCTGGATTTCGCTGGTGCCCTCACCGATCAAGAGGAAGGGAGCGTCGCGGTATAGCCGTTCGATGGTGAACTCCTTGGAGTACCCGTAGCCGCCATGGACGCGGAGTGCTTCGGTCACGATGTCGTGACACGCCTCGGTGCAGAAGTATTTCGCCATCCCTGCTTCCAAATCGGAGCGCGCTCCCGCCGACTTCTTCTTGGCCGCTTGCAGAAGCATCAGGCGCGCCGCCTCCAGCTTCGTTCCCATGTCGGCGAGCTTCTCCTGAATCATCTGGTGCTGCGAGATCGGCTTTCCGAACGCTTTCCGCTCCTGCGCGTATCGAATCGCTTCCTCGAACGCCCTCGTGGCCAGACCGACGGCCCTCGCGGAAACGTTGACCCGCCCGACCTCGATCCCGTCCATCACCTGCCGAAATCCGTCGCCCTCGTTGCCCAGGAGGTTCTGGGCAGGAACGCGGTGGTCCTCGAAGACGAGCTCCGTCGTCTCCACCCCGTGGTAACCCATCTTCTCGATATTGGGCGGAATGGTGATTCCCTCGAACGTCCTCGCCTCGGGTTGCTTCTCCACGAACAACAGCGACATCCCTCGGTGCGGCGGGTCCGCGGATGGATCCGTCTTGCACAGCAGGACGACCAGGCCGGCGCGCAGTCCGTTCGTCACCCACATTTTGGTGCCGTTCACCACAAACGTGTCGCCATCTCGAACGGCCCGGCACTGAATCGACTGCACGTCGGAACCCGCGCCCGGCTCCGACATCGACAAAGCCGCTCTGAGCTCTCCCGTGGCCATTCGCGGTAGCCACCTCTGCTTCTGCTCGTCGCTGCCGAACTTCTTCAGCAGATACACCGCCATGAAATGCGTGTTGAGAATTCCGGACAGCGACATCCATCCTCGCGACAGCTCGACGCCGGCCAACGCATAGGTAAGGAGGTCCAAACCCGCGCCGCCGTACTCCTCTGGGACGGTGAGCCCGAACAGGCCGAGCTCCTTCATCCCCTCGACGATCTTCTCTGGGAACTCGTCTTGGTGCTCGAGCTCGTCGGCCACCGGGATGACCTCTCGATCGACGAACTCGCGAACCGTGGCGATGACGTCGCGCTGCTCTTGGGCCAGCTCGACGAGCTCGGTCTCCTTCGTCGAGACCGCCACCTACTGCTCCCCCGACTTCGTGAAGTCCTCGAGCGTCTTCTGCCGCTGCAACCCCGCCGCTCGTCCCCGAGCCGCGAGCTGCTCCGCCATCTTTCGGCTGGCCTCGTCGATCATTTCGCTGCCGAACATGACGGCGCCGCGCCGCTCCACCTCCGTGGCGTGCCGGTACGCATCGAGCATCGCTTCGGCCTTGTCGTATTCGTCCTGAGTCGGAGTGAACACTTCGTTCAGAACGTCGATCTGTCCCGGGTGCAACGCCCACTTGCCGTCGTAGCCGAGCGCCTTCGCGCGGATCGCCATCTCCCGAAAGCCGTCCAGGTCCTTGATGAGCAGGTACGGCCCGTCGATGGCCTGGAGACCGGCGTGACGGGCGGCAATCAGAATGGTGGAAAGCACGTGATGCCAGTGATCACCGGGGTATCCGGGCATCGGCAGCCCCGCGGTCACTGTGGGGAGCCCCAGCGACGCGCTCATGTCGGCCGGGCCGAAGATCAGATCCTCGATTCGGTCGGACGCCACCGCGATGTCGTTGATGTTTCGCAGTCCCGTGGCCGTCTCGATCTGAACCTCGATCCCGATCCGTTTTTCGAAGCCGTTCGTCTCCTCGATCATCCGAAGGAGGTTGCCCACGAACGCGACGTCGGTCGCGTACTCGACCTTCGGGATCATCACGCAGTCGAGGAACTGGCCGGCGTTCTCGACCACCTCAATAACATCGCGATAACACCATTTCGTATAGGCGCCGTTGATCCGAACGACGACAGTCTTGCCAGTCCAGTCGCCCTCTTTGAGCGCCTGGATGACGTTTCCGCGCGCCTCTTCCTTGGCGAGCGGAGCGACGGAGTCTTCGAGGTCCATGAAGACCTCGTCCGCCGGGAGCGCCGGGGCCTTGGTCAGCATCTTCGGGGACGAACCCGGCACGGAGAGGCACGAGCGGCGAGGACGCGTCACGCGAGGGATGCTAGTGGTCGGGCGTTCCATCCGCCAAAACTGCCCTCAGGGAAGAAACCGCTTGACGTTCTCGTGGGTTACCAGGGTGACGTCGACGAACTGACGCGGCGGCAGCCGCTCGCCGCGCACCGCCCGCACGGCTGCATCGACCGCGACACGACCGAGCTCCGCCGGATCCGTTCGGACGGAACCTTCTAACCGTCCGGCCTCGATGGCAGCGAGCGTCGGGGGCGCTCCCCCCACTCCCACGATCACCACGCGGTCCAGAACACCAAGGCGACGGGCAGCTCTCACCACACTGAGCGCGATCTCATCCGTGCCCGCGAAGACGCCCTCGAGGTTCGGGTTCGACTCGAAGAGCCTCGACGCGACCGACGGCGCCCGCCCCACCCCGATTGGCGACGTGACTCTTGTCACGACGGTGACGGTCGGGGTGCGGTCGGCGATTTCAAGGAAGCCCCGCTGCATCTCCAACCCGGCGGGACCAAGCCGTGAAGGCAGGATTTCCGCGGCGTCGCCGGTCCCACCCATTCGAAAGAACAGGTATTCGGCAGCGATCCTCCCAGCGACGATGTTCTCGCTCACCACGGACGTCGTCACGCGCTGGTTCGGAAGCACGTCGCCGACAGCGATGACAGGGACGTCGGCTTCTTCCGCTCGCTCGGTTGCGGCCACGACGCCAGGGCCGGCGGGGTCGACCACGATCGCGTTCACTTCTTGCTCCAAGAATCGATCTAGGTGGCGGGCCTGGATCGCGTCGTTGTCCCCCGCGTCCGAGACCAGCAGCCTCACACCGTGGCGCCGGGCTTCCAGCCGGGCTCCAGCCAACATTTCCTTACTGACTGCGGTATCGGGTCTGGAGACCGACATCCCGATAGTTGTTCGGGAGGGTTGGTCCGTGCACGCCGGAAGACCGGCCGCGACGCAAGCGAGGAGGAGCGCGATTCGCCTCACGAACGTCTCGGTCCGAAACGCGATGGAAGCCGCCTACTCGCCCTCCACCTTCGTCGTAGCCGTCGCCGCGGCGGACTCGGGTTCGGCGGGCGGCGCTTCCGTCCAGCCCTTCGACGCCTCGACCGCCGCATCCGCCAGCACGTCGAGACCTTCTTCGAGCTCTTCGTCCGTGACCACCAAGGGGACGAGGTGCCGAAGCACGTTGTGATAGATCCCACACGACACCGCCACGACACCTCGGCCCATCGCCTCTTTGATGAGGGCGCCGAGAAACTCTTCGTTGGGCTTCTTGGTGTCACGATCCGTGACGAACTCGACCCCGATCATGGCCCCGATCCCGCGGATCTCACCTATTTCGTGAACCTCCTGCGCGACCTGCTCCCATCGGGCCCGAATGGTCTTTCCGACCTCCTCGGCCCGCTCGACGAGCCCTTCTTCTTCGATGACGTCGAGCACAGCGTTCGCGGCGGCGCACGCGACCGGATTGCCGACGTACGTCCCCCCAATCGCCGACGGTCCCGGCGCGTCCATGATCTCGGTCCGGCCGACAACCGCGGAGAGCGGGTACCCGGACGCCAGCGCCTTCGCCAGCAGCACGATGTCCGGCTCGGTCCCGAAGTGCTCGGACGCGAGGAACTTCCCGGTTCGTCCGAAGCCTGACTGGATCTCGTCGACGATCAGCAGGATTCCGTGGCGGCGGCAAATTTCCGCCAGGCCAGGGAGGAAGTCCGCGGTCGGGACGACGAAGCCGCCTTCGCCCTGAATCGGCTCGACCACCGCGGCGGCGACGGAACGAGGGTCGACCACGGTGACGAAGGCCCGCTCGATGGCGTCGAGCGCAAGCTGACCGGCCTCCTCTGGATGGGCACTGCGATATGGATAGGGATACGGCAGGCGATACACCTCGGGCGCGAACGGACCGAAACCGGTCTTGTACGGCTTGTGGCGGCTGGTCAGGCTCATCGTCAGGAGCGTCCGGCCGTGGAAGCCGCCCTCGAAGCACACGACCGCGGGACGTCCGGTCGCCGCGCGAGCGAACTTGACCGCATTCTCCACCGCTTCAGCTCCCGAGTTGAAGAACGCGGCTTTCCGCTCGCCGCCGACCAATCGCACCAGCCGTCCGGCGAGCTCGACGTACGAGTCGTAGGGAATGACGGAAAAGTCGGTGTGCGAGAAGCGTTCGGCCTGCCGCTGGACCGCCTCGACCACCTTCGGATGCGAGTAGCCCACGAGATGGCATCCGAGCCCCCCGGAGAAGTCGAGCATCACGTTGCCGTCGACATCGGTGACGCGGGCGCCGTCGCCTCGCTCGATCGCCGCAGGCACGTGGAGGTCCAGTGGGTCGGCCACGACTCTCGCCTTGCGCTCCAGGATCTCTTTCGACCGCGGACCGGGGATGGGGGTTCGCATGCTGATCGAGGTCATAGCTCCTCCTAAGACGAGGCCGGGAGGAAGGGTACAGCAGGGCCACGGCGTGCCCTCCGAGCCTCAGACGGCTCGGCGGTACAGGCGAACGGCGATCGGCGCAAACACGGCCAGAATGCCGACACACCACGCGACGGATCGCCACACGTCGACCGCGACCGAACCGCCCAGAGTAAGCGCCCGAACCGCCGACGCGGTGACTGACACGGGCTGATGCTCGGCGAACACCTGAAGCCACCCTGGCATGGTCTCCACCGGCACGAACGCCGAAGACGCGAACACGAGCGGGGCCAGGACCGGGAACGCCGCGGCCTGAGCGGTCTCGGGATCACCAACCGCCAATCCGACGGTCGCGAAGATCCACGACATGGCATATCCGAAGAGCAACACCAGCAGAGCGCCGCCCACGACGTTTAAGGCGTTCGTATGGATTCGCCATCCGACCAGGAAGCCGACTCCCATCATGAGCGCCACAACGAACACATTCCTCAGTAGGTCGGCGATCGTTCGCCCGGTGAGGACAGCCGATCGAGCCATCGCCAGAGCGTGAAACCGCTCCATCAACCCGGTCTTGAGGTCGGAGGCGAGGCCGATCGCGGTCGCGATCGCTCCGAACACAACCGTCTGGACGAAGATTCCGGGCATCAGGAAGTCGACGTACGGAATCGGTCCCGGAACCTCGACGGCGCCGCCGAACACGTACCGGAACATCAGGACGAAGATCACCGGCTGGATGGTGGAGAACACCAACAGCTGCGGAACGCGGCGGTAACCGATGAGGTTTCGC
The DNA here is from genome assembly GCA_030777105.1 of Actinomycetota bacterium. GTDB lineage: Bacteria > Actinomycetota > UBA4738 > UBA4738 > UBA4738 > JALYGK01. Next base: position 11,779 of record JALYGK010000174.1, read on the forward strand.
TGCACGATGGCGAAGGTGTCGCGAACCACGCTGAGCGGAATCCGGCGGTCTCGGACGTCCGGTTCCGCGACGGCTGTGGAGGCAGCGCTCACCCGTGACTCCCTCTCGCCCGACCTCGAGCGTCCTCTTCGGCCTCGTCGCCCTCGGCACGGCGACCGGTGAGAGCGATGAACACGTCATCGAGACTCGGCTCACGAACGGTGAGCGTGTCGGGCTCCAGTCCATCGTCGCCGAGTATCCGGAGAGCGGCGATCAGGACCTGTGCACCGCGGTCCGATGTGATGCGAAGCCGCCCATCCTCGTGTTCGATCCGGCCTCCAAGTCCGTCCGCGAGGAGTTCGTATGCTCGCCGGCCGCGCTCGCCGCCCCGAAGCTCCATCTCGATCACGGTGTCGCCCATCTCGGCCTTCAACCGCCCGGGGGTGTCGTTCGCGATTATCCGGCCGTCGTCCACGACTGCTACTCGATTCGCCAGTCGGTCGGCCTCCTCCAGGTATTGGGTGGTAAGGAGGACGGTGGTCCCTTCGGTGACCAGCTCGCGGATCATGTCCCACAGCTCGTTTCGGCTGGCGAGATCGAGTCCGGTAGTCGGTTCGTCCAGGAACAACACCTGGGGACGCCCCATCAGCGACGCCGCCACGTCCAGCCGGCGACGCATTCCGCCCGAGTACGTCCGAACAGGGCGGTCGGCTGCCGCGGCAAGACCGAAGCGTTCGAGCAGCTCCGCGGCTCTCGGCATGATCGCTGAACCCGGAAGCTGGCTGAGATACCCGATCATCCTGAGGTTCTCTCTCCCGGTCAGGTTCGCATCGACGGCGGCGTTCTGTCCGGCCAGTCCAATTCGTCGTCGAACAGCGTCGGCCTCTCGGACGACGTCGTGACCGAGGACGACCGCTCGACCTGCATCTGGCCGGAGCACCGTCGCCAGGATCCGAACGGCCGTGGTCTTCCCAGCGCCGTTCGGACCGAGGAGACCGAAGACCGTGCCCGCCCCGACCTCGAACGAAAGCCCTTCGAGAGCCCGAACGGCGCCGAACCGCTTGACGAGCCCCTCCGCCACAATCGCAGTGCCGGACACGGCCGCGATGATAGGAGCCATTTGGAGCAGCTTCCGACCATATACACCGTCGGGCACGGCGCGCGCCCCATCGGAGAATTCATCTCGCTTCTTCTGGATGCGAACGTCGGCCGCCTGATCGACGTTCGGACCGCTCCTGGCTCGCGAAAGCATCCCCACTTCGGCAAGGACGCCCTGGCTCGGACGCTCCCGGAGCGCGGGATCGAATACGTGTGGCGCAAGGAGCTCGGCGGCTGGCGAAAGCCGGCCCCCAACTCACGGCACGTAGCTCTCACGTCAGGGGGTTTCCGCGGATACGCCGACCACATGGAATCCCCGGAATTCCGTGACGTTCTGGCATGGCTGATTGCGACGTCCCGGCACGAACGTACCGCCGTGATGTGCGCCGAGTCCGTGTGGTGGCGATGCCACCGCCGAATGCTGGCCGACGCTCTGGTCGCGCGAGGGTGCGAGGTGCAGCACATCATGCCCGGCGGTCATCTCCGACCACATCGCCTTCATCCCGCAGGCCGGGTGGTCGACGACGACGTCATCTATGACCGGAGTTGACGAACGCGCCCACGTGGCGGGCTGATCTCAGGAGCCGAGCTCGCGAAACCGCCGAACCGCGTCACCGAACGCGTCGAGCGGCTCGATCAGTTCGGCGAGACGCGCATAGAGCTCCTCGTACCCCTCGGGCGGCTCACCGAGCCGGAGGTCCTCTGCCGATTGAGCGCTGTCCTCCAGCGCCGACAAACACGTGAGCCAGACGTCTTCTGTGGCAGCCGTCCTCCAATTGGGCATCCGCCTGCGCGCATCCTCGATCCCGGTCTCGAAAGCCCACAGCGCCTCGGCGACCGAAACGGAGGCGCC
>JALYGK010000175.1 GCA_030777105.1 Actinomycetota bacterium
GGCATTGACGTTCCTGCAGGGGATGTGGCAGGACGGACTGATCGCCAGGGAGAGCTTGACCGCCAAATTCGACACCGAGATCGACAACCTTCGTGGCGAGACCGCCTGGTTCGCCCAGAACTGGCCGTTTACGACTGCAGAACTCGCCAAGCAGGGGCTCCTCGAGAAGTTCCAGGTGTACGAGGGATTCTCGGGCCCCGCTCGCGAGGCGCACGTCATCGGAGGTGAGGTGCTGGGAATTCCGAAGGGGGTCACCGGCCAACAGAGGGAAGCCGCCATCGGGCTCGCCCAGTTCCTGATGTCCAGGCCGGCTCAGGAAAAGCTGGCGGCCGAGAACGCCTGGCCGTCCGTTCGAACCGACGCGTACGCCCAGGTGCCTGAGGATCAACAGGCCACGTTCCAGGCCATCAACGCGGCGTTGCAAAACGGCTGGTACCGGCCGAACGTCGTGTACTGGTCGGATGTCCAGGACGCGATCAACGAGGCGGTTCGCCGGGTCATCGTCAGAGGTGAGCCCGTTCAGCCAACGTTGAACGAGCTCAATGAAAAGATCGCCAAGGCCGCGCGGGACAAGGGGGCGGAGTACCCACCGCCCTCCGCCGCCTAGGGCGAACGGAGCTGGGATCGTCTAGCGAAGAGGGAGACGAGGGGCCGGGGCTTCCCCCGGCCCCTCGCTTCGGTGTGGAAGCTCGCTAGCGGCCTCCGACCACGTCGCTGATCTCTTTGGCCGCGTCCTGGAATGCCTTCCGGGGCGATTTCGTCCCGTTGAACAGCTCCGTGTAGGCGGCCGTCCAGATGGGCCAGACGCGGTCGGCGCGCCGGATGGTCGGCACCGGCACGCCGTTCCTGCCGCTTCGGGCGAACGCTCCGAGTCCGGGATCCGCTTCCACCCGCTGGAGTGCCGCCCGAAGCGCGGGCGGACGCCGGCTGGCTCCCGACAATCTGATCTGGGCTTCGACGCCGGTCAGGTAGTCGACCGCGAAGCTCTGCGCGAGCGGCGGAGTCTTGGCAAAGCGCGAAACCATGAAGCCCTGAACATGGACCAGCGGCTTCGGTTCGCCGCCGGCAACGGGGGGAATCGGGTCGACGGCGAACGGCACCCCTCTGGTGGCGAACCCTGTTCCGGCCTGCTCGATCGACCATGGACCGGTGATGGCGAACGGAATGCTTCCGTCTCCAAAGCGCTGGACCATCACTTCGTTCGTGACGCGGGTGTCGATCAGTCCACGCCTGCCCCACCGGGCGAACGCCTCCGCTGCCCGCAGCCCCCCGGGGCTGTCCAGGCCGATGTCGCCAGGGTCGGCGTCGCCATCGTCCGTTTCGCCGAACAAGTACCCGCCGAACGCGCTGAACAGCGGATATTCGCTGAACGGATCGGGGACGGGGAGCCCGAGTGGGATCTGGACCTTGTTTTGGCGCCTCAGTCGCAGCGCAACCCTCTCCAGCTCCTCCCACGTCCGCGGCGCCTGTGGAACCAATCGCGTGTTTCGGATGAGGGCGACGTTCTGAAACGCGAACGGCACGCCGTAGAAGCGTCCACCGCTGCTGAACGCTCGGGCCGTCACGGGGAGAAAGCCGGATGAGACCCGAGACAGGTTGACGGTGGCGACCGCCCTCGCCGGGACCAGCTGGGTCAGCCATTCATGCGCGCCGAGGAACAGGTCGGGGCCCGCTCCCGCCGGTCCGGCCTGGAGGACCTGCTCCAGCATCTGGTCGAATTCGACGACCTCGATTCGTACGGTGACGCCAGGGTTCTGCCGGGTGAACTGATCGGCGAACGGACGAAGGGCTCGGGCTCTCGCCTCGTCGGCCCAGATCAACAGGGCACCGCCGGTGAACCTCGGCCGCGGGCTCGGGCTCTCTGCCGTCCGGGTACCGCCGGTACATGACGCGGCGAGGATCAGTGTCGTCACCGCAACCGGCATGAACCGCGTGCGGGGCACGTGCCGCATCGGTGTGACGACCCTCGCTAGGCAGGTCCGAAAGATGGACGCCATGAATCAGAAGTATGGCGCTCGGCCGCGTGTTGGGAGGATAGAGAAGCTGAAAAATGCCCCAAAAACGGAACTGCCGGAGTCCGAAGACTCCAGCAGTTCCAAGAGCGTTTATACGTCGAGCGCCGGTACGGCGTCAAATCGGCTGGGTCGATTTTGTCAGCTTATTTTGCCGCTCTCCCCGTTTGTCGCCGAAAGGCGAAGCCACGCCGACCCGATCCGCTGGAGCACCGTGAGGCCGCCCAGGCCGGTAAGGATCACCAGGACCGGGACGATGGCACCGGGAACGATCAACCCAACCATGAGCAGGACGTAGCGTTCGAGCCGCTGCATCAGCCCTTCGGTCATCGTCAGCCCGACCGCTTCCGCCTCAGCCCTGACGTAGCTCACCAACAGCCCTGCCAGGAGGCTGGAGAGGGCCAGCGCCGCTGCAGCGCTTCCGTCGCCCTGGCCGGCCAGCCTCCAGAACAGGCAGCCGAACACGATGAGGTCCGAGACGCGATCGACTACCGAATCGAGGAAGGCGCCGGCCCGGCTCGCTTCTCCTCGGAGCCGGGCCAGGCCGCCGTCGAAGACGTCCAGTAGCCCGGCCACGAGCAGGAACATCGCGGAAAGGAAAAAGCGCCCGCTTACAAGCAGCCAGCCGACGATCCCGTTCGCGATCAGAGACAGGAAGGTGAGATGCCATGGGTGCAGTCCCGCCCGGTGGACGCCGGCGAGGATTGCGCGATAGGGCCACGCGAACACCGTCCCGACCAGCGGTCCAATGACGCTCCTGGTTCGCCGGGGGGCCGGGAGGTCGCGGACTCTCGGCGGCGGTGGGCGGCCCGGGTTCGTCCCTACCACGCGTCGTCGAGCAGTTTCATTCGTCTCGCAGCCATACAAGCAAGAGGGTACGCTTGGGCGAGCCGCGTCGTAACGCGGCGTCCCGACCACGGAGGTTGCAAATGAGCAAGAGGGCAAAAGACCTGGCCGACCAGGCCACCCAGGCGCTGGGAAAGGTCGCGTCGAAGGCGCCCGGAGTGGCGAAGAAGGTGACCGAGCAGGCGCCGGTGGTTGCGCGGCGGGTCGCGGACCGAACGCCTCAGGTGGCCCGGAAAGTCGCGGACAGGGCTCCGGACGTCGTTCGTCGCGCCACGTCACGTGCCCCTTCGGCAGTGAAGAAGGCGGCCCAGGCGGTCGGCGACCGGGCTCCGAAGGTCGCCCGAGAGCTGGCGGACCGCGCGCCGACGGTGGCCAAGCGAGCAAGTGATTCGGTCGCCGCGGCGACCGGTCGGGTTCGGGACCGGGTCGGCGGACGGGGCGCGGGGAAGTCCTCGTCGCCGAAGGCCTCGAGCAGCGCCCCGGCCAAGCGGTCGTCATCGAAGAGCACCGGGCGTTCGACCGGCGGGGCGAAGCGGTCGTCCGCGAAGAGGTCTTCTCGCCGGACCGGCTCGTCGTCCGGGTCGACCGGCGGCTCTTCCTCCTCCGGCTAGCTTCTCCCGGCGTCCTGCGCCGAGGAGGAATCGTCGGTCACCGGACCGGCCTCGGGTCCGTCACCCGCCGCCGCTGCCGGAGATGGTTCCCAGTCCGGCCCCGGTCTCGTCAGCACCCACGCCACCAGGCCGAGCGGTACCCACGCCACGAACAGCGGAGCGACGGATCGAGTTGCCGCAGCTCCGGCAACGAGGATGAGTGTGAGAGCGAAGAGCCCCACGCTGGTTGTGAGCTTTCGGGTCGGAGTCATTCGCGAATCCTTAAGTCGAAAGGAGCTCATTCGATGAAGGCGGTCGTCTGGCATGCCAAAGAGGACGTTCGCGTGGATGACGTTCCCGACCCGGTGCTGCAAGAGCCCACGGACGCGATCATACGGATCACTTCCACGGCCATCTGCGGGTCGGACCTGCACCTGTACAAAGGCCTCATCCCATTCGGAATGGGAGAGGGCGACATCCTCGGACATGAACCGATGGGGATCGTGGAGGAGATCGGCTCGGAGGTGACGCACATCCGACCCGGCGATCGGGTCGTGATTCCCGCCAACATCTCCTGCGGTTCCTTCGGGTCCCGCAGGCGCATTACGGACCGATCAAGGTCTCTCCGAGGGTCACGCGCACGTTGTCGCTGGATGAGGCACCGAGGGGCTATCACATCTTTCAGAAGAAGCAAGACGGTGCCGTGAAGGTGGTGCTCCAGCCCTAGTCGAAGCGCGGCGCGCCACGCGCTGGCTGACAGGTAGGACAGAAGTACGTGGTCCTTCCCGCCGCGACGGTTCGCTCCAGCGGCGTTCGGCACCTCGGGCAGGCGGCGTCCGGCATCCCTCGAATGTGGCTAAGCCACGTTCGCCTCCTCGGGATGTAGTCGTATCCCTCCACGGCTCGCCGCAATACCCTTCGGGTGGTCGTGTGGAGGGACCTTCGTTCCTGCTCGGAAAGAGCGTCGATGAGCGTCTTCGGATGGAGGCGGGCCTGCCAGAGAATCTCGTCGGCGAGGATGTTGCCGATCCCTGCCACGAAGCTCTGATCCATCAGGGCGGCCTTGAGGCCACCTCGCCGCCCGCTCAGCCGCACCAGGAAGTCCTCTCGATTGATGGAAAGAGCGTCCGGTCCGAGCGCTCCGAGTAGCATCGCCCCCTCATCTCGGGTGTGGACGAGCCACACGCCGCCGAGCTTCCGCATGTTCCGGTAGCGAAGCTCGCCGCCCTCGGCGAACTCGAGGATCAACCGGTCGTGCCGATGGCGCTCGAGTTCGTCCTCCGACCAGATGAGGTCTCCGGTCATGCCGAAGTGGAGGAGGAGCACCGGCCCATCGGTGGGGCAGATCAGCCACTTCCCGACACGGTCGGGTTCTTCGAAGCGGTGGCGTCGAAGGCTCGCTTCCAGTCCTTCGGGCGGTGCGTTGCGAAGGATCGTCGGGTCCGCCCACACCGCCGCCACGCGCTTTCCGGCGGCGTGCCGGGCGAAAAACCGCCTGAAGTGTTCGACGTCCGCAAGCTCCGGCATGCCGGCCAGTGTGGCGCACGCAGAGAGGCGCGCGACGTACAGTGTCCAAAGGTATGACCGACCGGCGTCCAACGTTCGTGATCGTCGGGGCGAACCTCACCGGGGGAGCTGCCGTCTCTACGCTCCGCGACCACGGCTTTCATGGACGGATCATCCTCATCGGGCAGGAGCAGCATCCTCCGTACGAACGCCCGCCGCTCTCCAAGGGGTACCTCCGCGGCGAGGAGCCGTTCGACGACGCACTGCTGCGCCCGCCGAACTGGTATGGGGAGAACGACGTCGAGCTGCTGCTCGGGACGACCGCGACCCGGGTCGATCCGGGTGAGCGGGTGGTCGAGCTCGCCGACGGAAATCGCATCCCGTACGACAAGGTCCTGGTGGCCACCGGAGGCCGAAACCGTCGGCTCCCAGTTCCCGGCGGAGAGCCAGACGGCGTCCTTTACCTTCGAACCGTCGAGGATTCCGACGCGCTCAAAGCGGAGGCGAAGCCGGGTCGGAAGGCGGCGGTGGTCGGCGCCGGATTCATCGGGTCCGAAGTCGCCGCGTCGCTCCGAACGCTCGGCGTGGAAGTCGAAGTCGTGGAGGTCTTCGACGCTCCGCTCGTTCGCGTCGTGGGCCCCGAGATCGGGAAACTCTATGAGTCGATCCATCGAGACCACGGCGTTCGGTTCCACTTTCAGGAAAGCGTCGAGCGATTCGAGGGCACGACGCGAGTGGAGGAGGTCATTACCTCGAAGGGGACCAGAATCGCATGCGACCTTGCGGTGGTTGGCGTGGGCATCCAGCCGGCGACCGAGGTCGTGGAGGGAACGGACGTCGCGGTCGAGAACGGCATTCTCGTCGACGAGTTCTGCCGAACCACGGTGGACGGCGTGTTTGCCGCCGGCGACGTGGCGAACCACTACCACCCGCTGTTCGGGCGGCGAATGAGGGTCGAGCACTGGGACAACGCCCTCAAGCAGGGCGCGGCCGCTGCTCGAAACATGATGGGGAGGGAGACAACGTTCGCCGACCCTCACTGGTTCTGGTCCGACCAATACGACTTCAATCTCCAGTACATGGGATTCGCGACCGCGTGGGACGAGTTCGTGGTCCGGGGAAGCCTCGAGGACCGTAACTTCGTCGGTTTTTACGTCAAGGACGGCGTGGTCGACGCTGTCGTGGGCCTCAATCGTGGACGGGACGTTCGCCGTTCCGCCGGTCTCATCCAGAGCCGGCAGCCGGTGGACCCGGCGGTGCTTCGAGACGAAGACGGCGACCTGAAGAAGCTCGCTCAGAGCCTCAGCCGACAGGGAGCGTGATGCCATGAAGATCGGGATGGTGGGGCTGGGACGGATGGGTGGCAGCATGACCGTACGGCTCCTGCGACACGGCCACGAGGTGGTCGCCTACGACCCGGTGGAGGAAGCGCGGATGAACGCCGGGGAGGCGGGTGCGAAGACGGCGGCCTCTCTGGAAGAGCTGGTGGACGGGATGGAGCCGCCACGAATCGTGTGGGTCATGGTTCCGGCGGGACGGATCACCGCCGACACGGTCGCGTCCTTGCGGGACCTTCTGTCGGAGGGCGACACGATCATCGATGGGGGCAACTCGAACTGGAAAGAGTCGGCTCAGCGGGCGGAAGAGCTTCGGGGTGCGGGGATCGCCTTCCTGGATTGCGGAACCTCCGGCGGAGTCTACGGACTGGAAAACGGCTATTGCCTCATGGTCGGTGGAGAGGAAGAGGCCTTCCAGCGGGCCGAGCCGATCTTCGCCGCGTTGGCCCCGGAGAATGGCTACGCGCGGGTCGGGCCGTCCGGTGCCGGGCACTTCGTGAAAATGGTCCACAACGGCATCGAGTACGGGCTGCTTGCCGCGTATGCGGAGGGCTTCGAGATCCTCAAAGGGGCGTCGCGGTACGAGCTCGACCTTCCGGCGATCGCCGAGATCTGGCGCCATGGAAGCGTCGTCAGGTCGTGGC
>JALYGK010000176.1 GCA_030777105.1 Actinomycetota bacterium
CGTCATGGTCACGCACAACCTCCAGGTGGCCGAGTCGGCGCAGCGGACCATCACGATGCGCGACGGCCTCATCCTGAACGAATCTCGATGAGCCCCGCTCTCGGGGCCGTCCTCGGCGTCTTTCTGCTTTCGTACGGGGCCGTGGCGCTGTTCGCCGCACGGCGGCCACTCCTGGCGAAGCTCGCGGCTCGTGAAGCGCTGCGCAGGAAGGGTCAGTCGCTTCTGGTGGTTGCCGGTTTGATGGTCGGCACGGCCACGGTGACCGCGGCGCTCATCGCTGCCGACTCGGTCGGCGACTCGTCGGTGAACGCCTTTGCCTACCGGAACTGGAGCTACACGGATCTCACGGTCACGGCGAACAACCGGTTGTTCCCGCGCGAGGTGGCAGGTCGGCTGGCCGCCCATCCCGAAGTCCGCAGGGTGACGGATGGAGTCGCCGGTGGCCTCGAGCTCGTCGGCTCCGCTGCCGACCTCAGCACCCGGCAGGGAAGCTCACGCGTGACGATCGTCGGGTTCGACCCGTCCGAGCAGCGGCCGTTCGGGGCCTTCGTCCTCACCGACGGCCGCCGGACGTTCGGAACGGACCTCGGACCGCAGCGGGTTCTGCTGTCACGAACCCTTGCCGACAAGCTCGACGCGAGGCCGGAGGATCGGTTCCGCGTGACGCTGCAATCCGCGGACGGTCAGCAGCCGAGTGACGAAGGCCTGCAACCGCAGGTCGCCCTTCGCGTGGGCGGCATCGCTCGGCAGGAGGGACCCGGCGCATACACGCTCGGCGCCGTGGTGTTTGCTCCGCTCGACATCGTTCATCGACTGGCCGACACCGACCAGATCAACGTCGTTCGGATCTCCGTGCCCGGAGGGATCCGCGACACGCTCGAGGAGAGCCGCCGCGCCGCTCCCGTTCTCCGGGAAGCCGTCCAGGGACTCGGCGGGACGGCCCCTTTGAGGGTTCGCGAGGCCAAGGCCCAAGAGGTTGAAAATGCCAGGGACATAACCGTTTTCATCCGGGCCATGCTGGTCGGGATGAGTTCCCTGGTCGTCGCGGCCGGCGCGGCGCTCGTGGTGAACCTCATTGGAATGCTGACGGAGGAACGACGGTCGCGACTGGGGGTCCTTCGGGCGTTGGGGCTGAAACGCCGGCCGTTGGTCGGGCTATCGGAGATCGAGGGAGCGCTGTACAGCCTGGCTGCCGGCGTGGTCGGGACAGCGGCCGCCGTGCCGGCGGGGCGTCTGGTCGCCAGCCGGTTCGGGCGCGCCTTCGCCGAGTTCGCAGGAGAAGACTTCGACTTCCGGTTCGACTTCTACCTGAAGCCGGAGACGCTCCTTTCGGGATTCGCCATCGGCTCCTTTCTGACCCTCGTGGTGGTGTTCTTCGCGTCACGCCGGACCGCGCGAATGTCGATCACGGCAGCCATCCGCAACCTCCCCGAGCCGCCCCCCGAACGACGGCGTGCCCGCGCGTGGGTTCACCCCGCTCGTCTGGCCCTTCTGGCGCTGGTCGGCGTCCTAGGCGTCGTCCAGTCGAACCAATTGTTCCGTCTCCTCGGAGGCCTGGCCCTGGTCGTGCTGGCGTCGGTGCTCCTCCGCGCACGCATGGGTCCCCGGCTCCACGCCACGGTCACCGGCGCCGCCCTGGCCACGTGGTCCTTCTTCATGATCAGCGTCTCGGATCCGAACCGCGACCCCGAGCTGTTCTTCAGCGTCTTCGTCGTGGCCATGCTGACGGCCGTGTTCGGCCTCACGATCCTGGCGTCGGCGAATCTGCACGTGGCCGAAACGCTGGTCGGGCTGCTCGGGAGAGCCTTCACCCGGCTGCGCGCCATCCTCCGTCCCCCATTGGCCTACCTGGCCCGCCGACCGCTCCGCACGGGGCTGACCACGGGGGTGTTCGCCGTCATCGTCGGGATGCTCTCGCTGTTCGCGGTGTTCTTCGTGATCTTCGGCCCCAACTACGAAGAGTTCGGGAACGGGTACGACGTCCGCGTCCTCTCCACCGGAACGCCGGTCATCGACATCCCGGACTCTGTCCGTCCGCAGATTGTCCGGTCCACGGTCATCCCGACCCACGGCTACGTGGGGCCGGTTCGCTCCCCCGACAGCTTCAGCAGCGGTGAGCACGTCTTCGTTCCCATGTTCGAAGTTGGGGCGAACGTGGCACAGGATCCACCGGTGCGGCTGGAGCAACGGATGAGGCGGTTCAGGACCGACCGGGAGGCGTGGGAGACGATCGCCCGAGATCCGCGGTTCGTGATCAGCAACTTCGGGACGCCCGGCCGGGAGATCGCGCTCCAGGGTCAAAGCGGACCCGTGACGTTCACCGTGGCGGGGACCCAATCGTTCGGTCTCCTCGACGGCGTGTTCGGGACCGCACGCGCGTTTTCGCCGTTCCGGGGCACGTCGCTGGGCGCCAGCATGCTGATCGACCTTCGAGAAGGGGCGAACGCCCGGGAGGTCGCCCGGGCCATCGAGGGCCACCTCTTCGAGGAGGGAGTCGACGCCGAATCGGTCCAGGTATTGCTGGATGCACAGGACCGGGCGAACAGGGCCTTTTTCTCCACGATCGACGTGTTGATGCGGATGGGGTTGGTGGTCGGCATCCTGTCCCTCGGGATCGTGGCGTTTCGCCTCATCACCGAGCGGCGACACGTCATCGGGGTGATGCGGGCGCTCGGCTTCAAGCGCCGGGGCGTGATGGTCGGCCTGATGGCGGAAGCTGCCCTGACGGCCTCGATCGGTGCCGTGGTCGGCATCGTGGTCGGCGTGACGATGGGATACCTCTTCTACCGGCAGGGCGACGCGGAGGGCGACTTCGGGATCGACCTCGGCAGCGTCGGAGGTGTCCTGGCCCTCATCTATCTGGCCGTCCTTCTGGTGACGCTGCTTCCGGCGTGGCGAGCCTCCCGGCTTCCCCCCGCCGAGGCGGTCCGGTACACCGAATAGCCGATTTCCGGCCGATTTTGGCGATCCGGCTTCCAGCCTGCCGTGACACCGTGATATAAGGCGGCTCGCCGACCGAGGCGACCAGTCATGCCACCGAACAACGAACTCCTGACCATCGTGCCGCTCGACGAGCCGGGCCGTTTTCGGCTGGAGGGCGAGCTCGACATCACCAACGCCGACGAGTTCGCCGACCTGGTCGAAGAGGAGCTCCGGCAGGGCCGACGGGTCTTCCTGGACCTCTCCGAGCTGCGGTTCATGGACAGCAGCGGCATCCGGGCACTGATTCGAATGTCCAAGGCGGGGCAGGAGCTCGGGGCTCCGCCGGTGGTCCTGCACTCACTGTCACCGCCGGTACGGCAGCTGCTGTCGGTCGCCGTACCCTCGGGCATCCCCGGCGTGGAGATCCAGAACGGCGCCGTCTAGTACCGCCCGTCCTCCGAGAACAGGGCGCCGATCATGTCGCGATCGTTCGTCCTCCACGCTTCGATGTAGCCTTCAACCCATCGCTCCCCTGCGCTGCGGTTCATCCGCACCTCGTCTCGCCCGCACGGCGAAGCGTACCGAGACGGAGCGACGGGAATGAGGAAGCAATCACGGCATGAAGATTGACGATCTCCAACAGGTCGGCAAGGTTCTGAGCCCGCAGGTGGTGGGACGCCTCTGGCAAGCCGGCGCGTTCGACCCCCGAGCCGCCATGGGCGCGGTCCTGTCGTTGCCATGGCTGGTCGGCCGCGGTCCTTCCTTGGGCGTGGTCGCGCAGATCAACGCCGCGGCGTACGGCGAGCGGCCCGCCATTCACGACAGCAAGGGATCGCTCACGTGGAAAGAGCTCGACCGGCGAACGAACGCCCTGGCGCGCGCACTCGAGACGCGCGGTGTTGGAGGCGGCGACCGGGTCGCCACGCTTCTCCGCAACGGGCGTGAGGCCGTGGAGGCCATCTACGCGGCGCACAAGCTCGGAATAGCCATCGCGCCGCTGAACACGTGGGGACGAACCCGCGAGTTGAAACACGCCGTGGATCAGAGCAATCCTGCCGTCCTCATCTACGACGTGAGGCACGCGTCGGCCCTCCGCCCTGCCCTGCGGGGCGACATCGCGCTGGTGGCCGTGGGCGATGGGAAGGACGCCATCGACGGTTCCGTGGAATACGAATCCTTCCTGGGCGAGCATTCCGGGGCCGCGCTTCACCCGGTGTCGCTGGACCGGTCGCCTCCGAAGATCCTCATCCACACGTCGGGCACAACGGGAAAGGCGAAGGCCGCGTCGAGAGGCACGCCGCTGGGAGCCATCCTCAGCCTGCTCGGCCTCCTCACCATCGTCCCGTACCGGCGGTCGGACGTGATCCTCTGTCCACCGCCGCTGTTTCACGCCTTCGGGTTGCTCACGTTCACGCTCGCGGCGCTCCTCGGCGCGCCGCTGGTCCTCCCCGAGAAGTTCGACCCTGAAGAGACGCTGGACCTGATCGATCGCCATGACGTCACGGCGATGTCGCTCGTGCCGGTCATGGTCCGCCGCATCCTCGACCTTCCCAACGAGTTGAAGTCGAAGTACGACCTGCCGACCCTTCGGATCATCCTGGTGAGCGGCTCGGTCCTTCCGGACGAAGTCCGGAGCGAGGCCATGGCCATGTTCGGCGAGATCCTCTACGACCTCTACGGGTCGACCGAAGCGGGATGGGTGGCGATCGCCACCCCGGAGGACATGGTGGAGTCCCCAGGAACCGTCGGAAAGCCGGTTCCGGGGGTGGACGTCGCCGCATTCGGCGAGGATCGAACGAAGCAGGCGCCTCGCCAGAAGGGCACGCTCGCCGTGAAGAGCGGCATGGTCTTCGAGGGATATGCCTCCGGCGAGGAGACCGAGAGCTTCGATGGCTATCTCTCCATCGGCGACACCGGATGGCTCGATGACGAAGGCAGGCTCTTCGTGGAGGGACGGGCAGACGAGATGGTCGTGATCGGCGGCGAGAACGTTTATCCCGTCGAGGTCGAAAACGTCATCGAGGGGCTGGACGGCGTACGGGGCGTCGCCGTGGTCGGCATCCCGGACCAGGAGTACGGCCAGGTCCTGGCGGCGTTCGTCGAGGGCTCGGTGGACCAGGAGCAGGTCGTGAAATACTCGCGGGACAACCTGGCATCGTTCAAGGTCCCCAAGGTCGTCGAGGTCGTGGATCAGCTGCCTCGGACCAGCACCGGAAAGGTTCGGAAGAGCCAACTGCTGGAGAACCGAAAACAGCGCCGGGGCGAACGAGGGGACAACACCCGAACTGCGAAGAGCAAGGCGAAAGGGAAGCAAGGAGCGAGGCGTGACGCAAAAAAGCAATCTGACTCGCGATGAGGCGATCGCCCGTGAAGGGCTGATCGAAGACGTTCGGTACCGGATCACGCTGGACCTGACCGAGGACAAGTGGTTTCTCTCCGACACCGTGGTCACGTTCCGGTGCCGTGAACCCGGCGCGCAGACGTTCCTGGACCTGAGCGCCCCAGCCGTCGAATCGATCGAGGTGAACGGGAAGTCCATCGGTCTGGACGCGTTCGATGGGAACCGGATCTACCTGAACGACCTCGAAGCGGAGAACGAAGTGCGGGTCCGGGCCTCCTGCGCGTTCTAC
>JALYGK010000177.1 GCA_030777105.1 Actinomycetota bacterium
CAGCTCGCCGAAGCGAGAAGCATCAATGCCGAGCTGACGCCGCTGTTCAAGGCAATGTTCATCACTTCGAATCCCATCCCCTTGAAGGCCGCCATGTCGCTGATCGGGCAACCCGTCGGGCCGCCCCGGCTGCCGCTGGTTTCGGCGACCGACGAAGAAACCGAGAAGGTTCGGAAGGCGCTCGAAGACACAGGCGTCCCGCTAGCTCAGTAGCAGCTTCTCGACCTCGCCGGCGTCGCTGAGGTTCGGGAGGACGGCGTCGGCGTCCTCCTCGATGAGTTCGTCGTATGAATAGCGACCGGTCCCGACCAGGAGGCATCGCGCGCCTCCGGCCCGGGCGCATTCCAGGTCTCGCGGCGTGTCCCCGATGATCCAGACCTCCTCGGGGGTGAACGGGTGTCCGTAACGCCGAGTGGCCTTGCCGATTGCGATGGGAATCAGGCGGGTGCGGTCCTGGTCGTCGCTGCCGTACGCGCCGATCTCCATGTCCAGCCATCGCTCCAAGCCGAACGCCGCCACCTTCAACGCGGCGTTCGCGGCGAGATTCCCGGTCAGCACGGATTGAATGACTCCGGGGCGCTCATCCAGCCGACGGAGCAGCTCCTCCACCCCTGGATGGACCCGTCCCTTCTCTCGGATGGTGTGGGCCGCGGCGTTCAACTCTCGTGTCAGCCCTTCGAGGACTGCCGGAAGATGCCGGCGGGCCTCCTCATCGTCGACGGCGAGCGCCGCCATGACTTCCAGCGCGATCTGTGGGTCGGTCTTGCCGCTCATCGAGATCCCGTGGTCCGGAACCTTCCGCGCGAGGACCGCGGCGACGGCCAGATCGAAGGCTTCCCGAGCCGCCGGCCCCGCGTGAACCAGCGTCCCGTCGATGTCCCAAAGAACGAGGCGATGAACAGGCAAGTAGATTTAGGGTACTTATGGTGAACGACGTGACTTCGCCCCCGAACAGACGTCTCTCTTGGCTCGCATGGACCCTGTTCGCACTCGCTGTCGCGTTCGCGATCGCAGGCGCCATCTCCTTCATCCTGGGGCGGTCCGCCGGAACGGCCGCCGGTTGGGGCACCGGAACGCCGGCTGGAATCCTCGCCTTCTTAACACCCTTCGTCACGAGCGCCGTGGCGGGCGTTTTTCTCGCGACCAGAAAGCCGGAGAACCTGATCGGCTGGTCGTTCCTCGGCGCGGGTTTCTTCGGGACGCTCAATGTGGCGGCGGCGTTCTATGCCATCTACGGCGGGATCGCCGACCCGGGCGCTGTTCCCGCGCCGGAGGAGGTCGACTGGATCGCGCTCTGGGCGTGGATCCCCGGCATCGTGTTGACGGCCGTGATGATTCCGCTCCTCTTTCCCGACGGCACGCTGACATCCGGTCGAAGGAAACTGGTCGTTCTGACGTTGGCAGTCACGATCCTGTCGATCGTTGGGTCTGCCTTCGCTCCTGTTCCGCTTCAGGACTTAAACCGGCCTAATCCCTTTGCGTTGCAGGGGATTCTCGGCACCGTCTCCGAGGCGCTGTCGTACGCCATGATCCTGATCTTCCCAATCATCATTGCCGCCGTCGTCATGCTGGTCAGGCGGTTCCGGAGGTCGACGGGCGAGGAGCGGCTTCAGCTCAAGTGGTTCGCCTTTGCGGCGGCGATTGCGGGGTTGGGCGTCGCCGCCTCAGGCATCACTTCGCTCATCCAGGAGGTCATTTCACCGAACCAGCCGATCCCGTTCTGGGTGCGAGTGATGCAGGACCTGTCGATCTTTGTCTTCACCGGCCTTCCCGTCGCCACCGGAATCGCCATCTTCAAGTACCGGCTCTACGACATCGACGTCATCATCAACAAGACCGTCGTATTCGCGGTGCTGGCGGGGTTCGTGTCAGCGATATACGTCGCGGTCGTCGTCGGCATCGGGGCTGCGGTCGGCTCGACCGGCAACCGGCTTCTCCCGATCGTCGCCGTGGCGTTGATTGCCGTGGCGTTCCAACCGCTTCGCGAACGCGCGCACGTCCTGGCGAACCGGTTCGTGTACGGCAAGCGCGCCAGCCCGTACGAGGTCCTTTCGGAGTTCACGAACCGGGCAGGCGGAAGCTTCTCCACCGAGGAGATCCTTCCGGAGATGGCTCGCGTGCTGGCCGAGGGAACCGGCGCGAGGCAGGCTCAGGTCTGGCTCCGAATCGGGACGGAGCTGATCCCGTCGGCGGCGTATCCGGGCGAGCCGACGGGAGAACGGATCCCTGTAGACGAAAACGCGACGGCCATCCCTCCACTTGGGGGATTCGATCGAGCGGCGCCGGTCGTCCATCGTGGAGAGCTCCTCGGAGCACTCGGCGCGACGAAGCCGCCGAACGAGCCGTTCACCGCGGCGGAGGAGAAACTGATCTCAGATCTCGCCTCCCAGGCGGGGCTGGTGCTTCGCAACGTCCGGCTCACCTCTGAACTGCTGGCGAACCTGGATGAGCTACGGGCCTCTCGCCAGCGCTTGGTGACAGCGCAGGACGACGAGCGACGCCGGCTCGAGCGAAACATTCACGACGGTGCGCAGCAGCAGCTGGTGGCGTTGTCGGTGAAGCTGAGGCTGGCCACCGCGATGCTCGACCGCGACCAGGAAAAGACCCGGCAGCTTCTGAGCGAGCTCCAGGCGGAGACCACCGATGCGCTCGAGAACCTCCGAGACCTTGCCCGGGGGATCTTTCCTCCCCTGCTGGCAGACCAGGGACTGGCGGCGGCGCTCGACAGCCAGCTTCGAAAAGTGCCCGTGCCCGTTTCGCTGGCTACCGACGGCGTTGCCCGCTACCCCAAGGAAGTCGAGTCTGCCGTCTACTTCAGCTGCCTGGAAGCCCTTCAAAACGTGTCGAAGTACGCGAACGCAAATGAGGCGATGATTTCGCTCTCCGAGGAAAACGGGTCTCTGGTGTTCTCGGTCCAGGACGACGGACAGGGCTTTGATCCATCTCAGGTGAAGCGAGGGGCGGGACTCCAGAACATCTCGGACCGGCTCGAGGCGATCGGAGGGAAGCTGGAGATCCGTTCAGCGCCCGGCGAGGGAACCACTCTCGTCGGACGAATCCCCGTCCGAGCCGAGCAACCAACTACGGCCGGAACGGGGAGCTAGCGCCGAACCTACCGCGCGGCGGGGATCAGGCCGAGTTCCTCCAGCGTCCGGGTCGGAACCACGTGGCAG
>JALYGK010000178.1 GCA_030777105.1 Actinomycetota bacterium
ACACCAG
Organism: Actinomycetota bacterium; assembly: GCA_030777105.1. Taxonomy (GTDB): domain Bacteria; phylum Actinomycetota; class UBA4738; order UBA4738; family UBA4738; genus JALYGK01. The sequence continues at coordinate 8 of JALYGK010000178.1, forward strand.
GTGAATCCCCTTGCTTGGCCTCAAGCGCATGGTCGCCGTCGTTCCCAGCGAATGGATCTGCTCCGCCCACACGCCGGTTGCGTTGACCGTGATCCGAGCTCGAATGTCTGCCGACTCCCCGGTCGTTCGGTCGACCACTCGTGCCCCCCGGACCCGGCCGTCGCCGAGCAGGCCCGTCACCTCGGCGTGGTTGGCCACCAGCGCGCCAAACGTGCTGGCCGTGCGGGCGATCTCGAGCGTCAACCGCGCGTCGTCGGTTCGGCACTCGTGGTATACGGTCCCTTTGGCCGGCCGGGCCAGGCCGGGGACGGCCCGCCGCATCTCCTCGGTATCGACGCCCCGATGCCGCGCGATGTTCCGGCCGACCGCCAGTCCGTCGTACATCGTGAACCCGACCCGAAACCACAGACGAGTCCGTGCCTTGGGCATCGGGCCGTAGATCGGAACCGGGCGAACGAGGTGCGGAGCGATTCGACGAAGGATTGCGCGTTCGCGCAGCGACTCCTGGACCAGCCCGAACTCGTAGTGCTGGAGGTACCGAATGCCGCCGTGAACGAGCCGGGACGACCGGCCCGACGTCCCCGAGGCGAAATCCTCCTTCTCCACCAAACCGACGGAGAGGCCACGCGCCGCGGCGTCCAGGGCAATGCCGCAGCCGGTGATCCCGCCACCGACCACCAGGACGTCGAGCTCCGACTCGGCCATGCGCTGGAGCGCGGTGCGGCGTGTGTCGGCGGAGAACCCGAGCATTGACCCGATGCTAGCTGAGGCCAAGCAAACCAGGCGCGCCGGGAGAACAATACGGGGGGTCATGAGCGCGTTCTCGAACGCCATCAAACGGTTGGGTCGCACGCGGTCGTTCGCCTGGCTCGGATCCCGCGCCGCGGCGCCCATCGACCGCCTGGTCCATCGCATGACCGGCGGGCGGCGAATCGCGGCACAGCTTCTGCTCCGGAATACCCCCACGCTGATGCTCACCACGATCGGCAGGAAATCCGGACAGCCGCGGACCACGCCACTCGTCTTCGTCCGGGACCAGGATCGCTTCATCGTCGCGGGGTCGAACTGGGGCCAGCGCAAGGACCCCGATTGGGCGCTCAACTTGTGGGCGAACCCGATGGCATGGGTGCAGCTCGGGACGAACAAAAGACCAGTCCGCGCGAGAGTCGCAGACGGAGATGAGACGAAGCGCCTCTGGCCGGAGCTCGACAGGGTCTGGCCTGGCTACGTCCAGTACCGAGAGCGAAGCGGACGCGACATCATGGTCTTCGTTTTGGAACCAGCCGACTGATACCCGAGAGGTGAGTTACCGGCGCGACCGCTCGCCGTTCGCGACGACGCCCCACAGCCCCACGGTGGCGACGATATTCGTCATGCGCTCCATCCCCTCGGCGGCTTCGTGGTCGTCCTCGTCCATGATCTCGGCCATCCGGTGGAGGAACGTCGTGGCCACGCACCACGACGCCCTGAATTCGTAGGAGAGTGGATCGATGCCGACCTCTTCGGCCCAACGGCGAACGCCTGCGTGCATCTGATCGAACTTCGCAACCCAGCTCGGCCCGAGCGTGTCGACCCATTCGCGAGCATCATCTACTGCCTGGTCGACCGGGCTTTTCTCCGTCACCCGTCCCCCTGGAGGAATTACAGTCGCGTAATTCTTTCAGGGACGCACGGGGGATGGCAAGGAGCCGGGCCGATTCCTTTTTGACCGGCCGCTACGGTCTGGGCGGCTCGCTCGGGATGGTGGGCGGCACGGTCGGCGTCACGCCATCGGAGACGCCCTGCGTGCCGCGACGCTCCTGAATGGCCGTGACGACCTTGCTTCCGGCGTCTTCCACCGCGGCCTTCCCGCGCTCGGCCGCCTGGCGAACCGTGGGGTTGCCGGTGACGCGGTTCCACAGCTCGACGATCTGCTCGTATCGCTCACGTCCGGCCCGCGCACCGAGCACGTACCCCGCGCCGAATCCAATCGTGAAGCGATTGAAGATCAGTCCCATGAGTCGCCTCCTCTTCTTTCTGCCCTTGCGTTCGAACGTGGGCGCCTTGTCCTTCGCCTTCTCGGCCGTCTCGCGTGCCGCACCGGCGACCGCTCCGGCGACCTCTCCAATGGTCTCCGCCGCGCCGCCGGCCTTTTCGCGGGCGACCTCCGCGACGTCTCCGGCCTTCTCCCGAGCGACCCCCGCCGCGGTCGCGGCCTTCTCTCGAACCTCCGGCAGCCGCTCGCGCTGCTCCTGGAGGACGCCCTGGAGCGCCTCGCTCATTTCCTCGACCCGATCAGTCAGGTCGGCGAACAGCCCTTTCCATTCCTTACTCTTCAGCTTGGTCGCTGCCTTCGTTCGTGCAGCGACTGCCTTCACCCCGGCTCCCATGACGGTCAGACACCTCCCTCAGCGGTCTTCCACCGTACATACCCACACACTCGTGACGCTGAAAGGTGTTCTGGGGGAAGATCTGAGAAATCTCGAGTGAAGGAGGCCGTCTTGGCGAGGGGCAACGACATGGGGGAACAGGACGAGGAGCGACAGGACGAAGAGCGCGACCGGATCCACGAGGGGCACGAGGACGTGAAGCCAGAGCCCGGCGTGACCGCAGAGCTCGATCAGTTCACCGAAGAGGAAAAACGACAGGAGTCGGCGGCCCCGATGCCTGGCGCCGGTCCGGATGAGGAGCCCGGCCCCGATCGGGAGCGCGGTGACGGGGAGGAGGGCGGTACGGAGAAATGATCGCGGCCATCACGCTCTATGCCGTCATCAAGTTCATTCACATCTTCGCCGCCATCGTCGCCGTGGGCTTCAACGCGTCGTACGGCATCTGGCTGGCGCGGGCGGCTCGGGATCCACAACACGAGCTGCACGTGCTTCGGGGGATCAAGATCCTCGACGACCGATGGGCGAACCCGGCCTATGGAGTCTTGCTCGTCACCGGCGTCATCAACGTCTTCGTCGGTGACTGGAGTTTTCAGACCTTCTGGATCGCCGCGTCACTCGCGCTGTTCGTGATTCTCGGCCTGATGGGTTTCTTCCTCTACACACCGACTCTTCGCCGGCAGATCGAAGTGATTCAGGCCGAAGGTCGTGATTCGCCGAGCTACCAGGCCCTGTCGAACAGAGGCCGGATGCTCGGGATCATCATGGCGGTCCTCGTCACTGTCATCATCTTCCTGATGGTGACGAAGCCGACACTCTAGGACGAAGTGAGGTCTCAGGCGCCGTGGGCGACCGCGGCTTTGTAGGACGGGAACCCGAACTCAAAGAACTACGAGACGCACTGGAGGCTGCGCTCTCGGGCCACGGGCAGGTCTTTCTCCTCGCGGGGGAAGCGGGGATAGGCAAGAGCCGGCTGAGCGACGAAATAAGCAACGAAGCGAGAGCACGCGGAGCTCGGGTCTTGATCGGTCGGTGCTGGGAGGCCGGCGGTGCGCCTCCCTACTGGCCGTGGGTCCAGGCATTCCGCGCCTACCTTCGGGATGAGGATCACGAAACAATCCGGTCACTTCTCGGGACGGGTGCGCCCCACCTTGCCCAGATGCTGCCGGAAGTGCTCGAAGCATTCGACGACCTGTCGTTGCCGAGCGGGCTTGATCCCGAAAGCGCCCGGTTCCGCCTCTTCGACGCCGCAGCGTCGTTCGTCGGTAATGCAGCGCGTCGAGGGCCGCTCGTCCTGATCCTGGACGATCTTCATGCGGCGGACGAGCCGTCTCTGCTTCTCCTTCAGTTCCTTGCACGAGAAATCGCGGATGTTCGGGTTCTCATCGTGGCGACGTACCGCGATACGGAAGCCGGGCGTGGACTGGCCGCCGCAATAGCGGACCTGGGCCGCCAGCCGATTACTCGACGGCGCCATCTCACCGGTTTGTCGAGGCCACAGGTTGAAGCCCTGATCGAATCGACGACGGGGATCAGCCCGCGTGCTCAGGTCGCAGAAGCCATTTACCAGGAGACCGAGGGGAATCCACTCTTTGTGGCCGAGTGCGCCAGACTCCTCGCTGCGGAAGGCTCCCTGTCGGAAATTGCCGGCCCCACGGTGACCATCAAGGTGCCGGACAGCGTCCGCGAAGTCATCGAGCGCCGCCTCACTCACCTGAGCGTTGAATGCAGGGACCTCCTCGCGATGGCGTCCGTCCTCGGCCGAGACTTCAGCCTGGATCCCCTTCTATCGCTCGACGGCTGGTCGTCCGTGGACGCGTTGGAGCTGCTCGACGAGGCACTTCAGGCTGGAGTCGCGATGGAGGTGACGGGAAGCCTCGACACGTTCCGCTTCGCTCACGCGCTGATTCGCGACACGCTCTACGACGAGATACCGGCGAAGCGCCGCATGCAACTCCACGGCCGAATTGGCGAGGCGCTGGAGGAGTTGTACGACCAAACCGCTGATCCTCCTGTCGCGGAGATGGCTCATCACTTCTTCCTGGCTGCGCGGGCAGGGTGGCTGGATAAGGCCCTTCACTACCTTCGGCGAGCAGCCGAACTGGCGGCGTCCCGCCTGGCCTACGAAGAAGCGGCACGTCACTCCGAGATGGCCCTGAAGGTCCTGGATCTCAAGCGCCCGCCCGATGACGCGGCGAAATGCGAAGTGCTCCTTCAGTTCGGAGACGCGGTGGCGAGGGCCGGGAACGCGGAAGCGTCGAGGGACGCCTACCTCCGTGCGGCACAGATCGCCAGGCGCCTTGGCGTGTCCGAGGAGCTCGCCCGCGCGGCACTCGGATACGGAGGCAGGTTCGTTTGGGAGGCCGGACGAGGAGACCCCCACCTCGTGCCATTGCTCGAAGACGCGCTCTCGGCGCTCGGGAACGAGCAGAGCGCGCTCCGAGCGCGGTTGATGGCCAGGCTGGCAGGCGGGCCGCTGCGGGACGAGGTTGACCGTGAACGACGAGCGGAGATCAGCCGCCAGGCCGTCGAACTCGCTCGGCACCTGGAGGATCCGTCGACGCTGGCATACGTCCTGGATGGCCGGTACGCAGCGGTGTGGTGGCCGGACAATCTCGACGATCGACTCGAGATTGCCCGCGAGCTGGTGGAGGCGTCCGAGGACGCGGGCGACAAGGAACGCGCCAATCAGGCTCACCACTACTTGTGCGTCGCTCTACTGGAAAAGGGCGACATGGCGGGTGTGCATCGTGAACTCGACGCCAAGCGCCGTATCGCCGAGGAGCTGCGGCAGCCGGCTCAACTCTGGTATCTGGTCTCCGTCGAGGCGTGTCTTGCGGTCTTCGGAGGCCGGTTCGACGAGGCGGAGACCCTCATCGAAAAGACGCTCGACCTGGGGCCTCACGTGCAGGGCCCCATGGCGATGGCATACATGATCGGCCACCTCTACTCGCTCCGCCGGCTACAGGGCCGGCTCGCAGAGGTCGAACCGACGCTCCAGGAGTTGACCAGGCGATTTCCGACGTACCCGGTCGTTGCGTGCCAACTGGCTCAGGCGCTCGCCGAGCTTGGACGGCAGGACGAGGCTGACGGGCTTCTGGCCGAGCTGGCGAGGGACGATTTCGTGCGGATTCCCAAGAACGCTGAATGGCTCTTTTCCATGGCCCTCCTCGCCGAAGTCGCCAGCTCATTGCGTGACCGGGAAAGGGCCGACAAGTTGTACGACGCCCTGCTGCCCTACAGATCGAGGAACGCCGTGACTCCTCCAGATGCATGCATCGGCTCCATTGAGCGCAATCTGGGAGCGCTGGCCGGGGTTCTCGAACGTGCCGAGGACGCCGTCGCTCACTTCGAAGCCGCCTTGGAGTGGAATGAGCGTATGGGAGCAAGGCCCTGGGTCGCGATGACCCAACATCAGTACGCCCAACTGCTCCTTTCCTCGGATGAAGAGGCACGCCATCAGCGTGCAATCGAACTCCTCCGAGCAGCCTTCGACACCGCGCGGACGCTCGGAATGGGGACGCTCATGCGAAGCACCGCGACGTCACTGGAGGAAGTTGGCGTGGCCATCCCGGCCGGAGCGATCCCGGCCACGAGGACGTTCATGTTCACCGACATCGTGAAGTCAACTCCGCTGGTGGAAGCCGTGGGTGACGAGGCGTGGGAGAACCTGAAGGCGTGGCACGACCGACGGCTGCGCGAGCTGTTTTCACGTCACGGCGGCCAGGAGGTGGACCATGCCGGGGACGGGTTTTTCGTCGCGTTTCAGGATCCGAAGCGTGCCATCGATTGCGCAATCGCCATCCAGCAAGCGCTGGCGGATCACCGCCGGCAGCACGGATTTGCCCCGTTTGTTCGAATCGGGCTTCACACAGCACCCGCGATGGAAACGGCGGAAGGCTACGGAGGGCGCGGCGTGCACGAAGCCGCGCGGATCGGTTCTCTGGCTGACGGGAACGAAATCGTCGCCGGTCGCGGCACGGCAGAAGCCGTTCCGGAAGTCAGAACGCGGAACGCTCGAACGGTGGACTTGAAAGGCGTCTCACGGCCCGTCGAGGTCGTGAACATAGATTGGTGAGCGCTGGACGAAGCGCCGCAGAAGGTCAAGACTGACGCGGAGGTGAAGCGACGTGCCGATCAAGGGAACGAAGAAGGAAAAGCGGCAGTACCAGAAGATCAAACAGTCGGCGAAGAAGTCCGGCCGGTACAAGGGCCGTGAGGAAGAGGTCGCCGCTCGGACGGTCATGAAGAAGCGCTCGTCGAAGAAGAAGTCCTCCTCCAAGAAGAAGTCTTCGTCCGGGAAGAAGCGATGACCACCGAAGAGATCCGAACCGCGCTCCAAAACGCCGTCGCCTATCTGAGCGGCAAACCGGAGGAAGCCCGCTACACCGATTCGGTGGCCACGGCCGTGATCGAAAACGGCCTCCAGTGCCGGGTTCGCGGCCCTAACAGTGAAGAGATCGTCAGCGACATGCCGAACAGCGTCGGCGGCGGATCATCCGCTCCGTCCCCCGGCTGGCTGCTTCGCGCGGCGATCGCGTCGTGTGTGGCCACCCTAGTCGCCATGCGAGCCGCCGAGGAGGGCGTGGAACTGAGCCGCCTGGAGGTCCAGGTCGACAGCGAATCCGACGACCGAGGAATACTGGGAATGGACGCCTCGATTCCCGCCGGGCCGTTGAGCGCTCGGATTCGGATCTCGATGGCGGCTGACGGCGTCTCGCCCGAGTTGCTCCGGAGGATCGCCGACGAGGGCACGGCCCGGTGTCCGGTCAGCGATGCGGTGGGTCGAGCCGTCCCGATGACTACGGAGATAGAGATCGCCTGAGGCATGCGGATCGAGGGCAAAGTCGTTGTGGTCACGGGCGGCGCGAACGGGATCGGCCGGGCGTTGGTCGAACGGTTCCACCGCGAACGTCCGACGGGACTCGTCGTCGCGGACATCGACGAAGAGGCCGGGAAAGAGGTCGCGTCCAACACCGGATCGCTCTTCGTACTGACCGACGTTCGAGAAGAAGCGGAGATCCAGAAGCTCGTTGCGGAAACCCGTGACGCGTTTGACCGGGTCGACGTGTTCTGCTCGAACGCGGGGGTCCTCGGCGCCGGCGGTCCGGAAGCCCCCAACGAAGTGTGGCAGCGGAGCTGGGAGGTCAACTTCAACCCGCACGTGTACGCGGCGCGAGCGGTTCTCCCGGAGATGCTGGAACGCGGTGAGGGCTACTTGCTTCAGACAGTGTCGGCGGCCGGCCTCCTCAGCAATCCCGGCGCCGCACCGTACACGGTCACCAAGCACGCCGCGCTGGCGTTCGCGGAGTGGCTTTCGATCACATACGGCGACAAGGGAATCCGCGTCTCGTGCATCTGCCCCCAGACGGTTCGAACCAATCTCATCGATGGCTCAATCAGAGACATCATGCTCGGCATAGCCGAGCCGCTCGAGCCGGAGCAGGTCGCCGAATCGGTGATCGACGGCATGGACCAAGAGAAGTTCCTGATCCTTCCGCACCCCGAAGTCGCCGAGTTCTTCCGGCGGAAGGGCGACGACTACGAACGCTGGCTGAGAGGAATGAGAAGGCTCAACGCAAAGCTCTTG
>JALYGK010000179.1 GCA_030777105.1 Actinomycetota bacterium
CGGGTATTCCGAACCGGCTCAAGAGTCTCCGGGTCCACTACAGCGGAAAGTCGTCGCTGGACACCAGTCAGCGCGTCCGAATCTGGAACTTCCGAACCGGAAAGTGGAGCAGGCTCGATGTCCGTTCGGTTGGGCCGACTGAAGTGTCACTCTCGGCGGTTCCCGGCGGAACGCTTGCGGACTACGTCAGCGGATCAAGGCGGAACGGAGACCTGCGGGTCGGACTTCGAACCCGCCGGGGCGACTCGACCCGCTATTTCGTCTCCGCGGACGCGCTGACCATCGTCTACCAGCCGTAAGCGGGGGTCAGACCGCCGGAGCGCCCGCCGGGCGCCGAGCGATGAACCCGGCCACCAGCGCCACCACCGCGCCGAGCAGGATCAGCCATACGCCGATTCCGATGTCTCCAACGTTCCCGTCCGCCCGGTAGAGCGTGACGATGAACAGGACCACCGCGACGATGCCGAGCACCGCGCCGAAGCGGGCGAGCACACCTCTTTGGATCGCCGCTCCAAGAATCACCAGGAGCCCCAGGACGATGATCACGAAGCCGGCAGAGGTCAGGAAGTTCTCAGGGTCACGGTTGATGTTGGGGTCCCAGAAGACCTCGATCGGGGCGTCGATCCCTCTCGACGGGCCGCCCTGAACCCAGTCCAGGAAGGCGCCGAGGACCATGAGCGCCCCACCCACGAGCCCCATGATGAGGGCCGGGAGCATCGCTGCCGGCCGCGAAGGCGCGGGCGCAGCTTGATAACCACCTTGATATGCGGGCACGTTGATCACCTCCGGATCGGCGGCGCATCCGGCCGCCACGACGCGGAGTCTAACCGCAGAGCGGCACCGGGAACATGAAGTCACTTTTGCGGGGCCTGACGAGTCTGAGCATCGGGGTGACGAGCAGTGGAATAGGCTGGCGCGAAGAAGCGAGGAATTTCCGGCGGATGTCGATTTCAGCCCTCCTCATCCGACGTACGGGTAGAGCACGGTTTGAACCCGGGCGGAGGCGTTCCGGGGCCGGGCTCGGATGAGGGAAGGAGGCATGCAATGCGAGTCATGGTGATGGTGAAGGGCGACCCTCCGCCGGGGCAGCTCCCGACCGAGGAGCAGCTCGAGGAGATGGCCAAGTACAACGAGGAGCTCATCAAGGCCGGTGTCATGCTGGATGGCGCGGGGCTCCACCCCAGCGCCGAGGGCAAGCGCGTGAGGTTCGGCGGGGGGAAGCGCACGGTGAACGACGGGCCGTTCGCCGAGTCGAAAGAGATCGTCGCGGGCTACTGGCTCCTCCAGGTCAAGTCGTTCGATGAGGCCATCGAGTGGGCCAAGCGCATCCCGTTCGATGGCGGCGCCGAGTACGGCCCGGCGGAGGTGGAGATCCGCCAGCTCTACGAGCTGGACGAGTTCGGCGAGAGCCCGGCCATCGACCACCACCGCGAGCTTCAGAAGGACCTCGACCAGAAGAAGTAGTGACGTATTCGGAGGCTCATCGAGCGATCGACGCCGTCTGGCGGATCGAGTCGGCCAGGGTGATCGCCGGTCTGACCCGAATGGTCGGCGACGTCGGTTTGGCCGAGGACCTCGCTCAGGAGGCGCTCGTCGCCGCGCTCCAGCAGTGGCCCGAGTCAGGCGTTCCGGACAACCCGGGCGCCTGGCTCATGGCCGTCGGGAAGCGCCGCGCCGTCGACCACTTCCGTCGAACCGCGATGGTCGATCGCAAGCACGAAGAGCTCGCCCGGGAGCTCGAAGCGCGTCAGGTGACTGAACCGGATTTCGGAGCCGTGGTGGAAGAAGACATGGGCGACGACCTGTTGCGGCTGATGTTCATCGCCTGCCATCCGGTTCTTTCTCAGGAGGCACGGGTGGCGCTCACGCTCCGATTGCTCGGAGGGCTCACCACCGACGAGATCGCCCGGGCCTTCCTGGTTCCTGAGTCGACGGTGGCGCAACGAATCGTTCGAGCGAAGCGAACGCTCGCCGAGGCGCGGGTTCCGTTCGAGATACCGACCGGAGCGGATCGCGAGGCACGTCTTTCGTCGGTGCTCGAGGTCATTTACCTCATCTTCAACGAGGGGTACTCGGCGACGGCGGGCGACGACTGGGTCCGCCCGGGGCTCTGCGAGGACGCGCTCCGCCTCGGCCGGATCCTCGCCGAGCTCGCACCGAACGAATCGGAGGTCCATGGCCTGGTCGCGTTGATGGAGCTGCAGGCCTCGCGCCTGAAGGCGCGAACCGGTCCGACCGGCGAGCCGATTCTTTTGCCGGACCAGGACCGAAGCCGTTGGGATCACCTGCTAATTCGGCGCGGCCTGACCGCACTGGAGCGTGCGGAGAAGCTCGGAGGAGGGCTCGGTCCGTACGGACTACAGGCGGCGATCGCGGCGTGTCACGCCCGGGCGCGAACACCCGAGGAGACGGATTGGGAGCGCATTGTGGCGCTGTACGACGCGCTTGCGGAACTGACGCCGTCGCCGGTCATCGAATTGAACCGGGCGGTCGCGGTCGGAATGGCGTTCGGCCCGGCCGCAGCCCTGGAGCTCGTCGATTCATTGAGGTCGGACCCTGCGCTGAGGGGTTACCACCACTTGCCGGCCGTGCGAGGCGACCTGCTGATGAAGCTCGGACGCTTCGACGAGGCGCAGGCCGAGTTCGAACGCGCTGCGGGACTGACCCGCAACAAGAGGGAACGGCAGCTGCTGATGGAACGCGCCGCGGGATCCCGTTAGGTGCGTGAAAGAGATCGCCACGCATTGGTGCACGGGACGACGCTATGGCCCGTTTCGAGACACTTCACCGGCCCGGAACGAGATTCTCCAGATACCATTCCGCACGACGACCCAGGTCGTTGGGGCCTTCTCCGGAAGCGACATAGGCAGGGCTCTTACGTCCACGAAGTGATCGATCGCCAGCCTCAACAAGTCGAGCGAGCGCCGCGGAGTAAGACTCGCCGTCGCGGGTCGCGTCTCGGATGAGCGCGTCCACAGTCTCTGGGACGTAGATCCTTCTTCGAGGCATGCCGGTCTTCTCCCCGCAGCTTTGTCTTAAGAGTCTTCCTTCCAAGCCGGGCTGGCTGAGCCGTGGAGGACGACTGGATCGATATCCGCTCCATTGGGCCACACAATCGTGCCGGACTCGACTCGGACGCGACGAAAGAGTTCGGGGTCCGTCCGGAGCGGCTCGAACATCACCTGCTGGCCGTCGAGGCCGAGCACCGCGTCCACGC